>CAMYJV010000058.1 GCA_947258805.1 uncultured Gammaproteobacteria bacterium
TACGCCTTCATCGGCGCGGTCTTTCTCGTGCTCGCGACGGCCTGGCCCGCTGCCTACGTGCGCATGACCTACGAGGATCTCTACGGTGAGTGGCTGCAGACCTGGCTGTTCGTCGCCGTGCTGGTGCTGGCGGTGCCGCTGGCCAGGCGCCGCTGGCGCTATCGCTGGTATTTCGCGTTGCTGGCCCTGGCCGCGTTCTACACGGCGATGGAGGAAATTTCCTGGGGCCAGCGCCTGCTGGGCATCGAGTCGCCCGCGTTCTTCGCTGAACACAACGTGCAGGGCGAGACCAACCTGCACAACTTCCTGACGGGGCCGGACAGCACGCTGGTAAAAGACGTCGTGGAGTACACGCTGGCCGCCGCGCTGATCGGCTTCGGGCTGCTCTACCCGCTCGCGCTGCGCCTGGGCTGGGCCCCGGCCCGGTGGCTGGACCGGGTGGGCGTGGCGGCGCCGCCGCTCTATCTCTGGGTGTTTTTCGTGAACGCGGCCGTATTCGAAGTGGGCTGGTTGAAATTCAACGAGGCCGAGGTGGCCGAGATCCTGGTGGGCACCGCGCTGGTGCTGATGCTGCTGCACTACCGGCTTGCCGCCGGCACGCCGGTAGACCGGCCGGGCCCCGGGGCCCTGACCGCTGCGGCGGCCCGCCGTTGCGCCGGCCTGCAGCTCGCCGGCTTCGCCCTGCTGGTGGGGCTCGCCTTCGGCACGACGACATGGTTGCAAAGCCTGCCCGGGCAAGCCGCCGGCATCGAGCGGCGGCTCGCCAACGGTTACGAGAAATTCGGCCGGCGAATGGCGGCGCGCGAGCGCTGGGACCACGCCGCCGAACTCTACCGCCGGGCGGCAGAACTGAGCCCCGAGAAGCTGCCACTGATGCAAGCGGCTCTCGACAACTACCAGGCGGCCGGCGATTCCGAGAGCTACGAGCGCTACTACCGCGCGATGCTGGACACGACGGCGGCCGAACTCGGCGACGCCGACGCCACGGTCGAGAACCTGCTGATGCTCGCGACCGAGTATGCCGGCATCGATGCGCCAGTCGCCGCCACCGAGTATCTCAACCAGGCGCTCGCCACTGCAGCGGCAAAGGTGGCCGCGGCGCCGGACAGTTCCGAGAGCCACTACTGGCTGGGCCGGGTGCAGCAACAGCGCGGTCGGTACGCCGACGCGCTGACCGCCTACCGCCGGGCGCAAGCGCTGGAACCCGGGCGGGGTCGCTACACGCTGGCCCTGCGCAGCCTGCAGCGCGAGATGGCCACAGCGGCCGGCGAAGCCGCGACCGCGAATTAGCACGCCGGGAGGATATAAGCCCAGAGTAGTGCCGGTCATCGCTTTGCTGCTGCAGCCCACCCTCAGTTTCGCGTGGGACGTGCTGTTCTTCGCGCGCGGGCTCACCCTGCAGGAACTCGCAGGCGCAGTGATCATGCTGGGGGCCATTTACCTGGGGTCGAAGCAGGGGCTTTTAGGAGTGGAACCGAATTTCCCCTGCGTTGCGTCAGACCGATGGCGCGAAGCTGGGCGGGGAAATTCGGTTCGTCCCTTCTCTGGCTCGCGGGTCCATTGCCCTTATGCGTAAAGGGCTATCTCCGCCAGGGCGATGTCGGCCTGGAACTCGCGCATCCAGCCGAGGATTGCGATGCGAGTGAGCCTGCGGCTGTCAAGCGGCTCGCTGACGCGATTCGCTTCGAAGTCACTCCACGGTATTTGCACGCGCTGCCACTCGGGGCCGGCGAAAAACGTCTTGCGGTAAGAATCATCGTACCAGCCGCAGTCGGCCGTGCGCACGTGCACGTTGTAGTCCTCGTTATTGCCGTAAACCAGCAACTCAAGGCCCCGATAGTCGGACGCATCGAGTTCCGCTTCGCGTTCCCCAAAATACATCGCCATCTGGATGAAGCCGCCGTTGCTTTCACGGGTCACGGTCCCCGTCAGGCGCGCGCACGACTTGCCGGCCACCGTGCTCAGTTCGAGCTTCGCGTCGGAGACACCGCCCATGACCCGGTCGCTGAAGCCCCGCCAGCCGGCACCTTCAATAACGTAAGGCTCATCGCCGGTGAAATTGCTGAGCACGCGCCGGCCGGACTGACTGTTCGGAGATTGCTCGTGTTCCGCGGCCATCATCTTGCTCCAATTCATGAACGGCGTCAGGCTCGCCAGGGCCAGGAGCGTGCGTCGCTGCAGAGTCATGACAAACCTCCAGGTCAGCCACTGCCATCTCGCTTATCATACGCCCGTTGGGATCGAATCGATTTTTTAAGAAGAACCCGGTTCGACCGCTATTTCGTCTAGCCTGGCGTGAAGCCTGGCCCTGTGGAGCCTGCCGATGCCACCGATGTCAGCGAGCGTGTTGCGCCCCGCCGGGGGACCTGCCCTGCGTCCACCCCTGGGTGCGGGCGCGCCATGATCGTTTTTAAAGACGGCAACATCGAGTATCGACAGTACGAACCGTACCTCGTCTCCGAAACGTTGATCAAACAGGCCGATAGCTACAAGGCCGCGGGTAACGAAGGCTTTCGCCGGCTGTTCCGGTATATCACCGGCGGCAATACTGGTAACAACAAGATCGCCATGACGGTACCTGTGGCACAGACCGCCAGCAGTGAGAAAATCGCCATGACGGCGCCGGTGCAGCAAACCGAATCCGCCGAAGGCTGGCGCGTGGCGTTCATGCTGCCGAGCGAGTACACCCTGGAGACTGCGCCGCAGCCCACCGACAACCGGGTAACAATTCGCGAAGTCCCGGGCCGGCTAACCGCGGTATTTCGGTACTCCGGCCGCTGGACCGAGCGCAATTACGCGAAAAACCAGGCGGCGCTGCTGGCGGCCCTGAGCAAGGAATCCATCACGCCCACAGGCGAGGTGCAGAGCGCTCTTTACAATGCCCCCTACACGCCACCGTTTCTGCGCCGCAATGAAGTGCTGGTGGAAATCGACCGCTTACCGGCCGCCGCCAATTAGGGGACAGTAACCCTAATTACTAAGCAATCACGATCACTGTCCCCGATTAATCGGAGCCAGTCCCCAATTGGCATCGCTAGATGTCCGGGAAAGTTGACTCCGGATTGTCGCGGAACGACTCGATAAACATGTCGCGCAGGCGGAGCCAGCCGCCTGGCACACCGCAGGTGAAGGTCGCCGCGCCGCCGTACTTCTTGCCGTCCAGCTGGACATAGAACTTAATGCTGGTGCAGGTCATAGCTTAATAGCTTATCGCCGTCAGGTTCGGGCCATCCGAATGTCACTCCACTCGCTTTGAACTCAGCGTTGCACTAGCCCAAAAGCTATGAAGCTATGACCGGCAACACTTGGGCAAGCCGCCAGCCGATAACTACCCGCCCTGGCGTTGGGCGATCATCTCGCGCAGCCACTTCAGGAACTTTTCCAGTTCCACGGCGTAATGGTCGAGCGTCTTGCGGCAACGGGGGTGTGCCTGCAGCGCCTGCCACCACTCGGCCAGGCGACGATCGCCTTCGGTCGGGTCAACGACCTCCGCAAAATTGGCGAAGATGTTTTCCTTCAGCATGATGATGAACGGCGCCAGCGCACAGTCGCCCAGCGTCGGCGTGGCGCCGACGGCGAACGGGCCGGGGCCCATGAAGGACTCGATGTAGTGGAACCCCTTGGCAAAGAGCGCGGCCTGCTGCTCGATCAGTGCCTGGTCGCGATTCGGCCCCATGCGATTCAGCGGCGTGTTGTGCGGCGCCACATAGAAATCGGTCATGCGCGCGATCATGCGAGTCTGCGCCTGTTCGAGCGGGTCGGCGGGTATCAGCGCGGGCTCCGGGTGCGCCGCTTCCAGGTAGTCGCAAATCACCGTGGACTCGGCGATGCACTGTTTGCCGTTGGGACCGTCGATCTCCAGCGCCGGTATCTTGCCGGTGGGGTTAATGGCCCTGTACTCATCCGAGCCCATACCACCGGGGGCGGCCTCCATGGGTAGTGCAATGCCCTTCAGGTCGGCAAACAGGACGACGCGCGCAACGTAGGGCGAAGCAATGGATCCGTAGAGTTTCATGAGTTGCATCCTGAAATTTGACCCGCCACGGGTGCGGGTTAACTATCGGTGTATATAAAAGAGTCGTCGCTGCCAGAAGGCAGGCAATCAGGCGCCTTCGCGCTCCTTGTTCAGCGCGACGATAAAGTCTTCATCAACGTTCGTGATACCGCGCGCCTTGGCCTGCTTGACGATGCCAGTCAGGACATTCTGCAGGAAGGCGTTGGGGATGCCGGTGAGCTGCTTGCAGGCCTCCCAGGTGAAGCGCACCTCGTCATCCAGGCGATTGGCCTCGTAGTGCACCAGTTCGTGATTCGGCCCCATGTCGGGAATGGGCAGCTTATAGGCCGGCTGAACCTCGCTGAACCAGAAGGTGCTGCCGCCCCGGAACCCGTAGGTCAGCGGGATGTTCGGCATGGTGTCCTGGCTGCCGTCCACGTGGGCCATCCATTTCTCTTTCACCAGGATGTTGTCGATGTTCAGCAACAGGTGCGCCGAAGGTGAGTCGCGCAGGATCGGGTTCTCCTTAATGCGCTCCACATCCAGGGTGCACTCGTAAACCTGGTAGGCCTCGGCCAGGATCTTCGGGTAAATGTCACTGGACTCACGCCCCGGGGTCGGGCTTTCGATTAACTCGAAGGTGTTGTATTCCATCTTCTCGGCGGTCGTCTGTCCAGGATAGCCAAACTTCAGGATCGTTTCGATCTTGTCCGCGTCGTACTCAATAAAGTTCAGCGCGCACTTGTGGGTGCGCCACACATTGGTGGCAGTGTTAGACGTATTCCGGCTGATCACCATCCACGAGCGGCCGGTATTCACCTCGAATGGAAAACTCAGCTGGTACGGCCCGATATTGGTCTGGCCGTCTTCACTGACCGAGGTAATCAGCGCAAAGCTGGATCCCAGGAAAGAGCAGCGCTGATACCAGTTGTCCCGCATGGGGCTGGAAACAAAGGCATCGGCGGTAGCTGACTCGGACATGGGGCTTTCCTGACTATTGGACTGGCGGCAAGGATAGCAGTGGGGCCGGCGGGCGCTGCCCTGGCTGGCTGGATGGCCGAAGACCGGACAATCGCCCGCCGAAGTGATGAACAGATCTCCAGGATGCCGGGAACTTGGATCGATCCCATTTTCGTGAGGTCAGGCAGCCGCGGGCATCACCCTGTATGCCACGCCGGCTTCGTCAACGCGATTGCGCCAGCAGGCGGGTCGGCGACGGTGATGGCCAATAGCAACGCCCAGAATCTCGTCAGCGCGCACCAGGTAGTGAATACGGTACGGAAAGTGTGTTGTGGCGTGAATGCGAATCTCTCCGCGCTCGTTTCGCGACGCGTGTGGCAGAAATGTCCGAAAGCATGCGCAGCCTGATCACTTGAGTTGGCGCTCGATCTCCGAAAGGACGTCCTCTGCATTTCGTGTCGCTGATCCGCCGGCGTCATAGCGGCCAACACGCCGTTGGGCTTCATCAAGTCACGCGTCGGCGATCTCCGCACCCCCAGCCACCTCGTCGGAACGCGCTGTCAGCAACCGGATCAACGCCTCGCGCTCGGTATCACTGAGCATCAGGGCTTCCCGGTAAAGGTCTTCCGCTTTCTTGGCCATGCCAATAGTCTAGCATCGGCTGACCCGCCTTAAGGGTGCCGAAAGTGTCGCGAATGGCCACATCTAGAAATCCCGAGGCACGAAAAGCCCCAGCCTGGCTGTTTCCCGATCAAAGGGGTCGAACCAATTCGACAAACTGAATGGGAAAACTCGGTTCGACCCGTCAAGTTTATGGTTTTCTCAGTCGACCGCTTTCAGCAGCGACTTCTGCACGGCGCCGGCGGCCGCGTACTGCGGCCCCAGCTCCGCAACCGTTTGTGCATACTCGTCGATCACTTCCACTTTGACGATGCGGTTGAAGTCATTGCGCGTGTAACGAAGGGTGCCGATATAGACCGCGGCCGCATCGTCGGGCGCCTCGAAGTACAACTGGCTGGGAAACCAGAGCCGGTCCTGGCTCATCAGGTCGAGCTGGGTCATGCCGCCGTTCAGATAGGTTGTCTGGCGCCTCGCTTCGACCACGAACGGCTTGCCCCATTGCGCGTCAATATAAGTACGCCACTCTTTCATGGCGAACTGGTCGGTGTTCACAGGCTGCGGCGAGTGGCCGGTCGCCATCGCGAACTGGTTCAGAATCTGGCCGTCGCCGACGATGTTCCAGTGGGTTTCCTGTTCGAGTTCCGAATTAAACGGCGGCACCAGTTCGAACTTGCCGATGACGACCACCGCATTCGCCGGCGTCTGCAGGTTGTTGGCTTCCGGCAGGGCCTGCGGCAACGTACAGCCACCCAGCCAGGCGCAGGCGAGCAGCAGAGTCAGCCTAGAGTGCCGCATACTCGCCCGCCAGTTCGTCCTGGATACGCGCAGCAATGACCGGGTCCATGCCCTCAGCATCTTTCAGGATCTCTTGCAGCATGGCCTCCTGCGACGGCGCATCTGCAGCGATTGCCACGCTGAACTTATCCTGCTCGAACAGGCCCGTTTTCACATTTTCCAGCTGATACGCGCCAAAGTCATAAACACCCGGCTGCTCGATCAAGACCGCGCCGACCTGGTCGCCCTGCTTGCCGAAATTGTAGGTGAACGTGGTGTTGGTGCAGATCACCATCGCGCAGCGCTGCCCGGTGACGGAATAGGTCTTGAAGGCACCCTCGGGGAAGGCGAAGGAATAGTACAGGTAGCCGCCCTCGAACTTCTTGACCCGCACGTGGTAGTACGGCGAGTCGGTCTGCGGGCGGAACTGATAGACGATCACCGAGTGCAGGCGATTGGCGCCGACACCGGAGAGGTCGAGCCAGCCATAACCGACTGAACGATCATTGAAATCGGTGATCCGCTCGCCGGTGCTGGCGCAGCCGGCTATTACGGCTACACACAGAATAATTGCGATCTGTCTGAACATTGGGGCCTCTCCTGATGCCGCCGGGTCGCGCGCGCAGCGCCCAGGCCGCGCAACACGACAACAATCCGCTTAGCGTCCTGGGAGATTATTTTGTAAACGCTATGGGGGCAGCAACAAGACGGGCTCAGAACCGTGACCTAGTTCCGCTGATTGCCGTCACAGTTTCGGCAGGAAAAAGGTGCCGGGTTTATTGAAAATCGGTTCGACCCTTTAAGTGGTCACCAACTCCAGCCATTCCACCACCGAGCCTTCGACGACGTCCACTTGTCTGCCGTTGTAGGGCACCCGTCTACCGCGCGCGGCGCCGCCCTGAACTCCAGGTCCAATCGCTCATGATCAGCCGACACGAAACTCACCATCGCCGTGGAGAAAAGGTGCCGCGGAGAAAAGGTGCCGGGTTTATCTTCTCAAAATAAACCCGGCACCTTTTCTGCGGCACCTTTTCTCGGCACCTTTTCTGCGCACCTTTTCAGCGGCACCTTTTCATTGGCACCTTTTCATTGGCACCTTTTCTTTCCTTTTCATTCCTCCACGGGAACACCGATGACAAACAGCACGGCATAGTCCTGCTTGTTGCAGCCCTCAACGGGCGGCATCTCGGCCCCTGCCGCCACCCGAAATGCCGACTGCGGTGCGTTAGCCGGCGTACACGAAGCCGCACCAGCCGCAGGGGTATAGCGCGCGGAGCGGCAGCCCAGGTGGGTGACGTCGTAGAGGGTCGCGCCGTCAGCCAGCTCCCAACGCCGGTCACCGTTCTCATCGGCCGGATAAATGGTCAACACCGTCGTCACCTCGCGGTCGCCGGTGACCAGGTATTGGCCGGGCGGCAGCGGAACGTCCGGTTGCTCCATGATCAGGCCGTTCTCCTCCAGCCACCAGTCGGTGTCGTCGAATTGCCATTTCGCCGGGGCCACGCCACCGGCCGCCTGCAGTTTTTCATAGCGATTCAGCCGAACACCCCGCGGGCCCGGATCCACCCGCCACAGGCCCCAGTCCTGGGCGCCGCCGCCGGATGTCGCACCGGGCTCGGCCAGGGCTGCGATGAACTGGACGGGAATGCGCTTGAACTTAAGCGGCGTGCCATCGGCGGCGTGCACTGTGTGCCCCAAGGCAACCATCGTCAGCAGCCAGGCCGTCGCCAGCCAGACGCGGCCGGGCCGCAGCGGCGCTTGCCCCCTGGGCGGGAAAACGTTGAATCGCGGTGCCGGGGTTCGCCCCCGGCTCGTCCTGCGTGCTGGAAGCATGCTGCGTCTCTCTTATTAATAGCCATGTGGGAGCTTTCGATCACCGCCGGCCCCCGGATGACTGGAAATAGGGGTCGCAAACAAGGGTCGAGCCCTATTCCCCCACCAACTCCAGCCACTCCCCCGCCGGGCCTTCGACCACCGCCACCTGTCTGCCGTTGTAGGGCACCCCGTCCAGCGCGCGCGGCGCTGTCCTGAACTCCAGTTCCAATCGCTTAAGATCAGCCGACCCAAAGCTCACCATCGCCAGCCCCTCCGGTAAGTGCCCCTCCGCCCTGCTCCGTCTCTGCAGGTGCGCCGGATACTCCTCCAGCTCCAGCAGAAAACTCCGCCCCGGAATCACCGCGAGCGACACGGGATAAGTGGTACGCAGATCGACACCCAGCACCCGCGACATCTGCGGAATCGTGAATGGCGGTGACTCGATCACACGCTGGTTGAGCTTGCCACCATAGAACTCAGTCAGTCGCTGCATGGAGTCGCCGCCGACGACCATAATGAACGGCCGGTCGACAAAGGACTTCGCGCCCTTCAGACCGAAGCGGCTGCCGCCCGGCAGGATGCGGGTGAAATACATCAGCTCGCCAGCCGGACCCGCCATCTGCATCGCGCGGGCTGACTTGGGGCCGGGATACAGATCGGCCGGGCCGCCGATCCGCTGGAATGCGGTGCCCTCCAGCTGCAACTGCAACGCATCCGGATCGGTGGCCAGCATCTCGGTGGCGACCCAGCCCTGGGTCACCGGTGGCCAGTAACCACTGGCATTGCCCGTTTCGATGAAACGCAGATACACCTCGGCGCCGCTGGCCGGTTGCAGCAACGCGTAGCGCATGCCCGCCATCGCCGGGGTATCCCAGACTCGGCTGAGCACCTCCGGAATGCGGCCTTCATCGACCACCCGGAACCCGAGCAGATCGCGGTAGGCCGCGATGCAGTCATCCAGCACCGGCACACAGTGTGTGGCGATCTCGATGCGTTGCAGGGCACGGAAGGGTCTGGCTGTCATGCGTACATGGTAGCGAATTAGGGGAACGCGATTGGTGGCGGCCTTAGCTCTACTTACGCGGCAGCCGGCATGCAGCGATACCGCGGCGCGGGCCCTTCGACCCTGTCCTTCCAGTAGCCAGAATGACGGCGCTGGTGATAAATGACCCTCACCTGGATTACGTCACCATCCATTTCCGGAAAGTGGATCACCGCATAGGGAAAGCTGGGGGAAAATAGACCCGGCACCTTTTTCCGATTACCTTTTCCGCTCACCTTTTCCGCTCCCTTTCCGCTCATGAGGCCCGGTAGTCTGCAGAGACCACCTGGTGATCCTGCCCGAGCCAGAGCACGACATCGGCCCGCTGTGGCAGCACAGCCAGGTTGTGCAAGGTAATGCGCTCAAAATACTGCACAAATTCCGCGACCTGCGCATCGTTCATGCCCTGCCCGCGCACACTGGTGCCGGCGGAGATGAGTTTGTGCTCCTGCTCCGTTCGCCAGCGGCGAACACAGTCGAAATCCGGCACTGCCATGAACACGAGCGCGTCGAGCAGCGCAAACAGCGCCTGATAGCAAGAGCCTAACTGGCAATTCACAAACTGCCGCCACTCGCCGCTTGCATCCTGTGTCCGCTCCAGCTCGTTGACGGCTTCTGTCAACGCCTGGCCGGTAACCGCCTGCGACCCGACACACCAGCCCTCGAAAAGAACAACATCGACGGGGCCGGCGACCGCCGGCCACTCGTCTGCAGGCAGGCGATCATCACGCAGCTTGTCGAACCGTGGCAGCTTAAGGCTTTCACCTTCGCACAGCGCCTGCAGTCTCTTTATAGTCGCCTGGCCCAAATCGGGATCATGGGTACCGGGCACACCCCTGGTTGCCAGCAGCGGGTGCACCGTCCGGGCGAGTGTCTGCCGGTCTGCTTTGGGTAGATAGATATCATCTATAGATAACATCGCTACGTTGTAACCATATTGCGCCCGCAGGGTTGCGGCCAGGAAAGCAGCCAAGGTCGATTTGCCTGCGCCCTGCGCCGCATTGATCCCCAGCACGAAGGTGTGACCGCCCCGGGCACTGACCTGTCGTTGTGCCCACTCCGCGAGCGGCAGGAAATAATTGACAGCCGTCGCCGCGAAGGCAGCGGGCAGCTGATGCTGCTCGATGAATTCGTTTAGCAAGAAACCTTCAGGGTCGCTGATGGAGGACATCGAAAGATCGGCCGGGGAACAGAAACACACCGGAAAAGCTACCACCGGAAAAGGGACCGGGTTTATTTTCCCCTAACCCGGCACATTTTCTCTAACCCGATACCTTTTCTGGACGGCGGAAAATATGCCTGGGACCCATTTCTACACCCTATTTCTGCGGAAGCAACGAAAGAACGGCCCGCCCTGATCAGCGAGCGACGTAGGCGGACAGCTCAGCTTCGAATTCTTGATAGAGCTCGAAATTGTGCGCGACAGCGTCGTTGACATCTTTCTGGATCCACGCCGTTCGCAGCGATTCTCGAACCCATTGGTGCTCGGCCCAATTACCACCCGCTGATTTAACGACTTCGATTTCTGTGGTCTGCATGCCGGTGGCCTCTGACATGCCGCTCATCATGCTACCCAGATCGCTGAATGAAACGTCTTCGTCTCTCTCCGCCTTTTCCGCAAGCTCTTTGAATCGCGCCGCCTTTTCTTGTTGCAGCTCTTCCGTGCGTTGCATAACACGAATGAACTCGCGAACCTGGTCTTCGCTCACCCGGCCGTTGGACGGTGGGTCATAACTGTCTTCCTGGGCTGCTGCCATCAATTCGGCCTGGCGGGCCATGCCGCCAAACATGCCTGCACCTGGTGACGAACCTGAAGTCGGGCTGTCGAAAGAAGGCCCGTCCATCGACGGGAAAATAAATCGACCGATCGTCATTGAGAGAATGAACAGGGCCGCGATCGTTGCCACGAGGGAAAGAATGTAATGACCGACGCGTTTTTCCTCCGGAACGGCCAAATAGATGGGTATGACCTTCCACAGAAGTACCAGTCCGTATACAAACAGGCCCAGTGCCAGCAACCCGCCTACCCACGGCAGCCACGTGACCGCTTGCCCCAGATAACCGGGAATAAAGGCGAAGGTAGTGGCGGCAAGGCCCAGCGCGAAATTGTTTTTGCCACCAAATGCGCCAGCGAGGGCACTGACCACGAACGCGATGACAGCGCTGGCAATCGCCGAGGTAATCATGGTCAGGATCGTGGAGACGATCGTGGGGCGAAAGCCGCCGAATAGCGACATGCCGCTACCGAGGAAACCAAATATGTAGGCGGCCACAGCAGCGAAAATAATTAACGGGCCGGTTAGCAAAAAAGCCGTCTTCTGCCAGTCTTCCGCCTCCGGCAGATAATTGCGCCAGGTCTGCTCTGAGTCGAACATTCCGCCGGTGATGAGCTGCATCGTTCGTTTTAAGTCGACCATGGGTTGCCTCGCTCTGTTCTTATTACTTGGTCACGCCTCGATCAATATCAATTCTAGCATTTAAGGGGGCTAACCGATTCTATCTACAGCCCAAACCCGAATTCTTCTTTCGGAATGTGTTGCGCGTTGGCGCACTCGGCTTTGAAATCGTAAGAAACTTCGTCGGCACAATCCGGCCATTTGCCCGTTGCCAGCCAGAACTCGACGAGGCCCAGCCGGGCACACAGGCGGGCGCCCCGCGCGATAGCCGCTGAATGATTTCGTCGCTGACGCCGTCCGAGAAGAACTGCATCTCGGGGTCGCTCGACTGATTGTCGCAGGCCAGGCCACTTAGCAGCGCCGCGTTCTCGGTGATCCAACGCCCGATGTCGCTGATGTTAGCCATGTGGCTGGATCCTGTTGCCCCGATTGATGCCGGTAACAACTTTATAGCTTATACGGGTGCTGACCGATCAAGCCAAGGTGGCCTGAGGAACGACGCTACTTCCTGACCCGCGCCCGATACTTTCTGCCTTTGATTGGCTTGTTCGCCAGCTGTCGAAGTGCTTTTTGAGCCTCCGCGTTGCGAACGGCAACATAGCTGCAGGCATCAAACAAATCGATCGAGCCCACGCTGTTGCCCGGCACGCCGCCCTCCGCGGTAAGCGCACCCAGCAAGTCGCCGGGGCGCAACTTATTCTTGCGGCCACCACTGATCTGAATGGTCGTCATTGCAGGGCTCAATGGGTCCGCCGAGCGTTTTGCATCCGGTATCCCACAGTGCTTCGGAAAAGCATCGGGCAGCAGTGCTTCGATCTCCTCCCACCGCCATTCCTCGCGCTGCTCCACCAGGCTAACCGCCACCCCCTGTTTGCCCGCTCGCGCCGTCCGACCAATACGGTGGACATACACCTCGGCCTGCTTGGGTAGTTCGTAGTTGAATACTGCGTCCAGGTCCTTCACGTCCAGACCGCGCGCTGCGACGTCGGTTGCAATGAGAACCGCAACGCTTCGGTTCGCGAATCTCACCAGCACTTCAGTGCGCTCGTTTTGATCCAGACCGCCATGCAGGGCGACGGCCGCAATATTCTGCGATTTCAGGTAGTCCGCCACTTCCGTAACGTCGACCCGGGTATTACAGAAGACGAGATTGAGCTCGCCGCCCCAAGCGAGCAACGCACGAATCAGTTCGGGATTTCGATTCTCCCTTGTGACGCTGCACCAGCTTTGCACAATCTGCGCCGGTTGTTCGTCGTCGGTGACATCGACTATTACAGGATTTCTCTGGACGCGCTTGCTGACCGAAGCAATGCTTTCCGGGTAGGTCGCACTGAACAGAAGCGTTTGTCGATCCTTCGGTACGAATTCGAGAATCGCATTCAGTTCGTCTGCGAATCCCATATCCAGCATGCGATCCGCCTCATCGAAAACCAGTGTCTTCAGCTCCCCGAGCCTTACCGTATCGTTGCGGAGGTGCTTCAGGACTCGCCCTGGCGTACCCACAATAATGTGGGGACTGTGTTGCAATGATGCGAGCTGGGGCCCCAGCGGCGCGCCGCCGCACAGCGTAAGTATTTTTACGTTCGGTATTCCGCGTGCAAGCCGACGAATCTCTCTCGAAACCTGGTCAGCCAACTCTCGGGTCGGGCATAACACCAGGGCCTGTGATCGAAAGGCTGCGGCATCCAGTTTATTCAGGAGGCCAAGGCCGAAAGCTGCAGTTTTTCCACTGCCCGTCTTTGCTCGGGCCAATACATCCGAACCGCCAATCAGCTGTGGCAGGGTCTCGGCTTGGACGAGCGTCATTTCTGTATAGCCGATGTCGGCAAGATTGCTGAGCAAGGCAGGCTGAAGATCAAGGGAACTGAACCTGATGGGTTTAGACATTGAGCGATTCTACTCTTGCAGCCGCGTCGCACGATGTCGTTTGGCGCGCCCGACAAGTGCGGGCTCGCGGGGAAAGGCGCCGGGCCTGGTTTCCAGAGCCGACGAACATCAAAAATATACCAGGCCCCTTTTCACCTACAATCTATTCTCATCATATAAAGGAATCCGAACAATATGACCATTCTCGTCATCGGCGCCACCGGCAATGTCGGGCGCCCAACGGTTGCCGGCTTACTCGCAAAAGGCGAGCCGGTGCGTGCTTTAAGTCGCTCGGAAGAAAAACTCGCCGCGTTGCCTGACGGCGTTGACGGCGTCATCGGCGATCTGGAAACCGGGAGTGGCCTGGAGGCAGCCTGTGCCGGCGTCGACAGGCTGTTCTTGATTACCTCCAATGGCGAAACGGAAACCGCCCGCGGCCTGACTGCCGTGCAGGCGGCCACCGCCGCCGGCGTGCAACACATCGTTTTTCTTTCGGTTGGCAATCCCAATAAAGAACCCGCTATTCCGCACTACCGCGCCAAGCTACCCATCGAGGATGCCATCCGCAACAGCGGCGCCGGGTACACATTTCTGCGGCCCAACTTCTTCATGCAGACGGATCTGTCCGTCATCCCGGTCATCAAGGAACACGGTGTCTACCCCATGCCGATCGGATTGATTGGTCAGAATCGGGTCGACACCCGCGACATCGCTGACTGCGCTGTGCGTGTGTTGACTGAAGACGGTCACGCGGGCACGGACTACCACCTGCACGGACCCGACACCATCAATGGGCCCAAGGCTGCCGAAGTTTATGCAAAACACTTCGGACGCGAAGTGCATTATGGCGGCGATGATGTGGATCAATGGGGCAAGCCTGTTGAAGCATTTCTGCCACCGTGGTTACTCGATTCACTGAAGAAGATGTTTGTGGCCCAGCAGCTGCACGGCGGTGTCGCCGATGCGAACGCGGTTGCTGCCTCGCGCGATGCAGTCGGCCATCCGTTGCGGACTTTTGATACGTTTGCCTCTGAGCTGGCAGGCTAACGGGGTCGAGAGGCCCCATGACCGACAACCTGGCAGCAGCAAAAGACCGCGTGGTGAGTTTCCACTACACGCTCCACGACAGCGCGAGGACGGAACTGGAATCGAGCCGGGGCGGCGACCCCATGGCGGCACTCATGGGCCACGGCAACGTGATGGCGGGACTGGAGGCGGCGTTCACGGATCACATGGCCGGCGATGTCTTCGAGGTCACGCTGAGCCCCGAGCAAGCCTTCGGCGAGCGCCGCGAGGACTGGGTGCAGCGAGTCTCGAAAAAGCACCTGCCAAAAGCCCCGCGGGTGAAACCCGGCACCTTTACTCTTTAGCCCGCCAGCTCAGCGGCAAACGCATCAAAAGTCCGCAACGGATGGCCGACTGCATCGCGCGAGGCAGCAACCGCGGTCGCATCGGCGCCACCGCCATGCAGCTGCTGGGCCACAAACATCTTCTTCAGTGAATCCAGCAACCACGGTGGCAGGAATGCTTCAACAGGTTTGCCCCATTGATCCACGTCGTCGCCGCCATAATGCACTTCGCGTCCGAAGTG
>CAMYJV010000059.1:0-3665 GCA_947258805.1 uncultured Gammaproteobacteria bacterium
GACGCGGGACGGCCGCGAGTTCCTGATACCCAACGAAGATTTCATCACCCGCGAAGTCATCAACTGGTCGTTCTCCGATCAGTACGTGCGGCTCGATGTACCCTTTGGCGTGTCCTACGATTCTGACCCGCACGAGGTCTCGCGCCTGGCCATCGTAGCGGCGGGTGCCGTCGACCGGGTGGACAGCCTGCGTCACCCGCCGGTCTGCTGGCTGACCGCTTTCGGCGACTCTTCTCTCGATTTCCTGCTGCGCTTCTGGATCAAAGATCCGCAACGGGGCCTGACCAATATCCGGGGCAAGGTGCTGCTGAACGTCTGGGACACCTTTAAAGAGAACAACATCGCCATCCCCTATCCGCACCGTGAAGTGATCATGAAGACGCCGGTTACCGTGGCGGATCGCCATCCGGTATAACGGCCTGCAGAATCCGATTCCGCTTAGCCGGTGGCCATCCGAAAATAAACGGGTACCGGCCGCATGCATCGGCGCCGAAGCATCTACCATAGTATGCGCAGCAAGTTCGGAGGCAGACCATGAACAGGCAAGAACACATGACAGGACCCCTGCGTCGGACTCTTGGAGGCGCCCTCAGCGCTGCGCTGATGACGGCCATTGGGCTGTTGGCCGGCGCCGTCGCGGCAGAGAGCCCGGATATGACGGCTGAAGAACAGCAGCCGACAGTCCTGATCACCGGCGCCAATCGCGGCATCGGTTTCGAGTTCGTCAAACAGTATGCCGACAAGGGCTACCGGGTGATCGCCACCTGTCGCAATCCCGATGGCGCAGACGAGCTGAAGGACATGGCCAACAGCCACGATCACGTGCTTGTCGAGCGCCTGGACCTGATGGATCTCGAAGGCATCGACGCGCTGGCCCGACGCTACCAGGATCAGGCTATCGACGTGCTGATCAACAACGCCGCCCTGATGCGCGGGCCGGACAAGGAGCAGACCTTCGGCAGTTTCGACTACGCGGAGTTCGACCGCTTCTTCCACACCAACGTCCGCGGGCCGCTGCGGGTAACGGAAGCTTTCTGGCCGCACCTGAAGGCCAGCGAGAACGGCACCGCGGCAACGCTCACCACCGGCCGCGGCCGTGAAAGCATCCCGGTGCCCGGCTTTTCTTATTACAAAGGCAGCAAGGCCGCCATCGACAACTTCCAGCTGGATATCGGCCGCCAGGGCCGCCGCGACGGCATCAAGGTACTGGTGCTGATGCCCGGCCGCGTCGCGACCCACGGCGAAAAGGCCACCAAGTTTTTCGTGCCCGTAGAAGACAGCGTGGCCGGGATGATCCAGGTCATCGAAACGCACTCCATCAAGGAGAACGGCAACACCTTTCGCTGGAACGACGGCCAGGCGGAAGACGGCGCGTGAGCGGGGACCGGCGCCGTTGGAGCCCGCCCCGGAGCGTTGGCTAGCCTCTCCTGTTCAGCGCGTCGCGAATTTCCGTGAGTAGCTTCTCTTCTGCTGAGGGTTCCGGCGGCGCAGGCGGTGCTGCCTCTTCGGCCTTCTTCATCTTGTTCATCGCCCGGATCACCATGAAGATCGCAAACGCGATGATCACGAAATCCAGAATCGTGTTGATGAATGCACCGTAGCGGATCACCGCGGCCCCGGCTTCTTCGGCGGCCGCCAGGCTCGCGTACTCGGTGCCGCTCAGGTTGATGAACAGGCTGCCGAAGTCGACATTGCCCATCAGCATGCCGATGGGCGGCATGATCACGTCGTTCACAAATGAACTGACGATCTTGCCAAAGGCCCCACCGATGATAATGCCCACGGCCATATCGACCACATTGCCGCGCATCGCAAATTGTTTGAACTCTTCAAGCATGGTTTTTCTCCCCCGACGTCAGCGTCAGTTACCCATCAGGTCATTGGCCTTTTTCATGGCTTTGTCTTGCATGGTGTCGGCTGCCCCGCCGGCGGCCTCGTCTGCGGTGGCGGCAGCGGCTTCGTCTGTACTAGTGGCTGCCTCGTCTATGGGGGTGTCAGCGGTCCCGCCGGCGGCGTCACTAATCATCGTCTTGCCCTGATCCACCAGCGCATCCGCCTGGGCGCCGGCGCTGTCCATCGCCGCGCTTCCCGCGGCCTTGGCCGCGTCGGTCATATCACCGCCTGCCGCCATGGCTTCCTGGCCAGCCTGCATTGCGGCCTCGGAAGCGTCGGCGGCTGCCTGGCCAGCCTGCTCCTTGGCAGCCTCAGTTACGCCACCCGCTGACTCCATCGTAGAGTTCATGCGGTCTTTGGCCGCATCCGCCGCGTTCCTGGCGGCACCTGCGTCGTCGTCGCCCGAGCACCCCGCGGTGGCCAGCGCGATAGCGACCAGTGTCACGATACTTAGTACTTTCATCTTGCTTCCCCTTGCCCGGGCCTGCGAGCGGCCCCGCGAATTTTGGACTCGTTCATGTAGACGCAGCGGGATGGCAGAAAGTCACACCGTGTCGCATTTTTTCGTTGCCGCGACGCCGCCGTGTGACTTTTGCAATGCCCTGGCGGTCATGATGTTATGGACCAGATCGACGACGAGAGGAGCGACATGGGCACGGATTCGGAACAGGAGCTCAGGGACCTGCTGAAGGTCGAGGACCCGGGCCAGGCCGGTGCCGATCGTGTTGCCAAAACCATGGCACAGGTGCGGGCCGGGGTCGGTGCGCGGGACGCCCTGATCTTCGCCATCGTCCGGATCTGGACCGTCATTGCGCGCCTTCTCGCGCCGGTTTTCGCCATGCTGGCGGTCCGCAAAGCCGAAATCGATGCCGGTCGCAGGCCGGCCGATGACCGTCAGTCTGATTCAAAGTGATCTTGCATCAATGCCGGGGTAATTGAGATGGAGTTCTTCGACGCCTTTAGACAATCGTTCCTTGATCCGATGCTGTTCTGGGGAAAGTTCGCGTCCTTCCTGCCCAGCCTGCTTGCCGCCATCGTGCTGCTCGTAATCGGGCATTTCCTGGGCAAGCTGCTGGCCTACGTGATATCCAAGTTGCTGGCCAAAGTGGGCCTGGACAGAATTAGTGAGAAGGCGGGGCTGGGTAGCGCGGTCGGCGGCAGTGGCATCGTCGCCTCGCCGTCGCTGATCGTCGGCAAAATTATTTACTGGCTGATATTCCTGACCTTCATCATTTCCGCTGCAGACACGCTGGGCCTGGACCGGGTGTCGTCGACCATCGACGACTTCGTGCTGTACCTGCCCAAGGTGATTGGCGCGATCCTGGTGGCCATTGTCGGCCTGTTTGTCGCGACCCTGGTCCGCACGGCCCTGGAAGCGGCGCTGGCCAGCATGAACCTCGGCTACGAACAGGCCGTCGGCGGCCTGGTTTACGGGATTATCGTCGTCGTGGTGCTGTCTTTAGCCGTCGGCCAGCTCGAGATCGAGACCGAACTGTTGAACCAGGTGATCTCCATCTTGCTGCTCGCCGCAGCAGCAGCCGTGGCGCTGGCGCTGGGTCTCGGCACGCGGGACGTGGCCGGCAACATCGTGGCGGGGGTTTACGCCCGCGACCTCTACCAGCCCGGTGCCACCGTCCGCTTTGGCGACGTGTCCGGCACGATTCTCGAGGTGGGCTCCACCAACGTGGTCATCCGGGTGGGCCCGGACAAGACGCTTACCGTGCCCAATCGAGCCCTGCTGGAAAAGCAGGTCGAAGTCAGCGCGGATCTCT
>CAMYJV010000059.1:3701-16375 GCA_947258805.1 uncultured Gammaproteobacteria bacterium
AGCCAGCTGAGCAAGACTCATGAGTCCGGTGCGTTGACCGAGCGCCACGACAAGCCCCCCGGCACAGCAGTTGGGGAGGCCGGCACCGTTGCCAACGGCAATGGCAACGGCGGCGATGCCGATGCCCCCCTCGTCGCCCAGGCGCAGCAGGAACTGCCTTATCGAACCACGGCCTACGAGGCGCTGATGCAGCGCCACCAGGGCTTGCTCTTCGGCGTTTGCCGACGCCTGCTGAACAGCGATGCCGACGCCGAAGACGTCTGCCAGGACGTCATGTTCAAGGTCTTCGGCGCGCTGAAGCGTTTCGAGGGGCGGTCGTCTTTCAAGACCTGGATGCTGCGCATTGCCACCAACACCTGCGCCAACGTGCTCGACAAACGCCGCCGTGCGCAAGAGGTCACCGCCGCCTGGTCAGCGGAAACGGCCGATCAAGCGACCAGCCACATCGCCACGGACAGTTTTGACCTGACCACACTCCTCGAGCGGCTGAGCCCCGAAGAACGGCAGATTCTGACCCTGCGCTACGTGGCCGATCTCAGCCTGCAGGAGATCGCGGAAGTCTGCCAGCTCGGGCTCAGCGCCGCCAAGATGCGCCTGTACCGGGCTACCGATCAGCTCCGTGCGCTGGCCAATTCGGACGAGGATTAGCCACCCTGCCGGCGGATTTGTGACTTTCCTGACGCTGGTTGCGTCTATACTGCTGACAACCACGTGGCGAACCGGCTGGGAACAAGGGCCGACCGCCAGTTGATTCACCTTCGGGAGGAAGGCAAATGAGAGTTCACGTACTTAGCGCATCCCTGTGCGCGGCAATCGCTGCGGCGCTGTCAGGGTGTGCCACCAGTGGCAATGAGACCGTTGCAGCGACCGGCGATGCCGACCAGCAGAAGATAGTCGCCCAGCAGCAAAGCCAGATCGCAAGCCTGCAAAGCGAGCTCCAGACCCGCGAGAGCGAGCTGGCCAGCGCGCGGAAGGCGGCTAGCGCGCAATCTTCGGCCGGGGCTCCCGCACTGGCGGCAGAACTCTTTCCGCCCGATGCAAAGCCCGGCCGATGCTATGCACGCGTGCTGATCCCGGCCAAGTTCAAGAACGAGCAGGAGACCGTGCTGCTGAAGGAGCAATCGCAGCGAGTGGAAATCATCCCCGCTCGTTACGAAACCGTTGAGGAGTCTGTACTGATCAGGGAAGCGTCCACGCGCCTGGAAGTGGTGCCGGCCAAGTACGAAACCGTTGAAGAGCGGGTGCTGGTGCAGCCGGAGTCAACCGTGATCGAAGAGATTCCGGCCACCTACCGCACCGTGACGGAGCAGGTGCAGATCACACCCGCACGCACCGAGTGGAAACGAGGCGCGGCGGGCAGTTTCGCGGGCAAGGCGAATGTACTAGACAGCCGCTCGACTGACACCGGCGAGATCATGTGCCTGGTGGAGATTCCCGCGGAGTACCGCACCGTGACCAAGACCGTGGTCGATCAACCGGCGCGCACCCGCGAGGTGAAGGTGCCGGCGCAGTACAACACCGTCAAGAAGACGGTGGTGGTGAAACCCGCGACCACGCGGGAGATCGCTGTGCCAGCCGAATATGGCACTGTGAAGGTCACCAAGCTCGTGAGCCCGGCTGCGGACCGCAAGATCGAGATCCCGGCGGAATACGGCCAGGTTACCAAGCGCGTCAAGGTCAGCGAAGACGAGCTCGAATGGCGCCAGGTGCTGTGCGACGTCAACATGACGACTGCCAACATTCGCACCTTGCAGACCTCGCTGCGGGACCAGGGCTATGAGGCCGGGCCGGTAGACGGCGTGCTTGGATCGCAGACTCTGAGCGCGGCCAACGCCTACGCCAAGGCGAAAGGACTGCCCTACGGCACCAACTACATCACGGTGCAGGCAGCTGACAAGCTTGGCCTGAGCTACTAACCCTATAAGCTATCTGCCTGGTGCCGCGCGCCTTCGGGCGTGCGGCATCTTTTTTATTCAGCGCGGGATCAACTCGATTTCGGTCTCCACCATCTGGTAGCCGATGATGGTCCGGCCCGCCCCATCCATCAGCGGCGTGCCGCGACTGAGGCAGGTGGTCGTTGGCGATTCGTTGGCCTTCATGCAGACATCGGCGTCGGCATCGATCTGCTGCCCGACGATCGACCCGTCGTTCAGGCTGACAAGCAGCAGGGCATCCCCGGGCGCAACGTCTTGCGGTGGCGCCGCGCAACCTGTTACCAGGCAAGCGACCGTAACCAGTACCCGGCGCCGCGACGGCGCCACAATTGTTGCTGCCAGTGTCTGCTGCATTGCGGGCCTCCGCCGTATAGTCAGGCCACGATACGAGTGCCTGAGCAGCAGCAGCCGTGATGGCCCTCACGAAATCGCCTCGGCTGATAGCGGGGATGGCGCCAATTCGGTCATGGGTCACATTTTGTTAAATGCGTCAGCCGCCGCGAGCTGCGGGGCGGCCCACAACAAAACAGTCGCGGACCCCTTGATGCAATAAGCTAGCAGCCGTTAAAAGCAGGTTAATTGGGTCATCACCGGCACCATTGGCCTACAGGCCACTCTGCGCCCACAGCTCGCGCACCTCTGCCGGTAATGCAGCGCGGACTTGCTCGATCTCCCCGCCGGGCATTTTAACCGAGAGTCTATGGAAGACCGCGGTGACGGTGAGTTCGACCTCGTCTTCGGCGATACCGGGTGCCTCTTTTTGCACCTGCTCCAGAAATTCCTTCTTGTGTCGGTATTTCAGCGGCTTGTTCGCCGGATGCCAGCCGTCGAAATAGAAACCTCTGACCAGCATGGGCAACTGGGCGGCCAGTTGCACCGCCTCGTTAGGCGGCACTCGGTCACGCAGCGCATGCAGCACCGCTCGGAGCGCCGTATAGCCCTTCTCCTGGTCCTCCCAGCCTAGTTCTGACGTAATTTCTTCGAGCCAGTGATAAGTCAGCTCCAGGGTCTTGTCAAAGGTAGTGACGCGCGAAGTAGTCATGGAATTGCTCTCCCTGGTGCACGGTCCAGCGGTCTTGGCTATAAGTATTGAGTCTTCCGCATCGAGCGTTATCTGCGCAATGCGGAATCTTACGTACGCTAGTCGAAGAATCCTCTACCAGTTAACGGGCTCAGGGAACCTCTCTTCAGTTTCGATGGTCCAGCCACCCACGCTTTGCAGCGGCTACAGCGACCCCGGTGCAGTGGCCCAGGCCGCCACTGCGTAGCGATCTGATGCGGCCAGTCCGGGCTGCGCCTGGAATTTGCCGATTAGCGCATCGTCACTTGATTGCAGGGCAAGCTCTTCGAGGTACAGAACAACAAAATCGTGGCGCAACGTCTTGCCCCGGTTCTCGCCACGCTTGACGTCTGTCGACTGGTCGAAGCCCAGCCACGCGACGTGAGCAACGCAACGCCCGGCTGGACCCGCGGCTAGTCGAGCAGCAGCTGCTGGTCGATCGCCACGAACTTGTCGGCCGCAGCGATCAACGCATCAGCCGTCAGTTTCGGCACGCCGTAGACTTCTGACGTAGTGTCAAACCGCTGCCGGATGCGTTCCAGCAGAATCGTGAAATCACCATCGCCCGATGCCAGCACAATGGCATCGCCTCTCTGCGCCGCCTCATAAACATCCAGCGCAATGCCCACGTCCCAGTCTGCCTTGGTTGAACCGTCCAGGCGCTTGAGCATGGGTTTCAGGCGCACGTTAAAGCCGATGGCCCGCAAGATATTCTGAAACTGCCGCTGCTTCTCGTCACCCCGATCCGTGGCGTAGGCGAAGGCGCTCGCCACTTCACGCTGGTCGGTCACCCGGGCCCAGAACTTGTTGTAGTCGAAATTCGCCTGGTAGGCCTGGCGGCACGTGTAGTAGATGTTCTGCACGTCGACGAAGAGGCTGATTTTCTGCATGCTGGCTGGGTCCGGCTCGAGCCCTGATGTTCCTGGCGGGCGTTGCCGGCCACCCTACACCGCTGGCGGTGCAACTCAAGCACAGGCGATCCGGGCGATTATGGCGCTGGGGGCCGGGCGGGCAGACCTTCGCGTATGGCGCCGGAGAATTCTGCGCCGTCGCCGGCCAGGCGGGCGCGCTGAGTGATGTCGCTGCGGCGTATCAGTGCCTCCAGCCCGAGCGTGGTGTTGACGGCACCCACCTCGTAGGCCAGATCCACCAGGTAGCCGTTCGCCATCAAACGCCAGTCGAGTGGGAAGGTCGACCCTACCGCTTTCGCGTGCTTCCAGATGGTGGTGGTGCAGTTTTGAGTCAACGCGTTGTACCAGTCCGGCGTCTCGGCAAGGGCATTCATCTCCCGCACATAGTCGAGCAGCAGGGTGCGATCGCCGGCTGATGCGATGGTGCGGTACAGTTCCACCCGTTCACCGCGATGGTTGGTGCGCAACGCCACCACGTCGGTCTCGTCGGCTACAACATAGTAGACCTCGAATTGGCGGAAGAACCCACGTACCGCCGAGTAGGTCTCCCCCTTTTCCTTACGCGTCTCGATGGAAATCGCGAGGTGCTGCCCGTCTGCGAATTCCCAGCTGGCTATGGTGTGGCCGTAGAGGGTCGGGCCCCAGAACGAGATGAACAGATCCATACCGACCAGTGAATCGAGGTCATAGTTACGAGTAACCCACTCCTCGGTGAAATCGTTCTCGCCGCGATAGCGGAAGCTGCGGACATTGCGAATGGTGAGCTGCGAGCCGTTAATCGTGGCGGACGGCAATCGCGCAACCTGCGGCTGCCAGTCCCGGTCGTTTCTGGGCGTGAGCGTGAGCCACCAGGCCAGCACGGCCGCAAACAGCACCAGGACGGTGCTGGCTGCTCGCCACCAGGGTCGCACCCAGACTGCAGCGACGGCGGCGACCGCAAGCAGGCCGCCCGCAAGCGCACCGGCCACCAGACGGGACTCAGGCCCGTCGATCCAGAGGGCAAGACCCGCCCAGAGTGCGGCGAGGAGCAGCACCATCGAAACCACCGCGCGCAGGATGCGTCGGCCGAGTGGCAGGGTGGGAATGGGCTTGCCGTGGATGTCTTGCACGAAAGGCCGCTAATCGAAAGGCGAAGACAATAACTCTACAACTATTTGCGACCAAACCGCTTGTCACGGTTGCGGAGTCCGCTGAATTTGCCTTGAGTTATGAGGCCGTTCGAGCGACCGGTGTATCAGTTACAGGGTGACCAACGGCATCAACGCCTGTTCGACCGCTTCATCACCTCGCCCGCCCCGGCGCATTCCTCACGGCATTGCGGATAGCTCGCCCGGGGTTCGGGTCGGTCCCCACGTCTTCGTCGCGGTCATCGCGGCTGCGCCGTTGCTCACGGCGCTCCTCGTTTGCCGCGCGCGTGGCGCGATCGCGTTGCGCCCTGGTGCGGACGAAGTCGGTGTTGTTATCCCTGCGCATGACACCGGGTGCACTGGCCGGTGCGGGCTCATCCGCCGCCGGGCCGTCGGCGGCTGCGGCCGGGCGTGCGCGACGCTGTACCGGGCTCGTGGCCACGACATTGGGCTGCACTGCCACCCGCTCGCCGTTCGCCAAGGGCCGGTCACTGAATTCCGTCACACCATCTTCGTTCACGCGCTTGTAGATTTCCTGCCCGGCGGCAGGGAGGCTGATAGCCAGCATGATCACGAAGGCCAACAAGAGTTTCTGATTATTCATATCAGTTCAACCGGGAACGGTAAGTGCCTAATTTTAGACCAGTGGCGGCTTCTGCGGTTCGTTTACGCCGCTGATCGCTGCAGGCCGCGCCCATGAAGGCTTTGGCGATCTCCCGCCCGCATCAGGACCTGACTAAATGCCGGCCCCGGGGTTCTCGCGCCGGTTTTCGGGAACGCCCGCAACGGCTTTGCGATGGGCGCCAACCCCGGCGTTTGCAAATTTTGCTCCCGGCCGCCACCGCACCCTATAGTGCCGGCCCATGAAGCTGGACCGGCTCATTCGCGGGCTGCTCGCTGTCGCCATCGTGCTGGTGGTGATGGCCGCCGTTGCCATATTGCTGTTCGTCACCGAGTCGGCCCTGAACGTGTGGGAGCGAATGTCGGCAGCGCCGGCCTGGTTCTGGGGCGGCTACTTGCTGCTGATCCTCGTCTTGTTGGGCGGCGGCTTCTGGCTGATCTGGCGGCTGCTCATCCCGCGGCGGCGCAAGCTGCGGGCTTCTACACCCAGAGCCGTCAGCGAGAAAGAGCTGCGGGCTGCGCTGGAACAGGCCGATGGCGCGGGCATTGATGTCAGCCTCGCCCAGCGCGAGCTGGACCGCCTGGCCGAGCGACGCGCCGGCGGCGAGCTATACATCGCGCTGTTCGGCGACATCAGCACGGGCAAGTCGTCATTGATCGCAGCGCTGTTGCCCGGCGCCGACGTTGACGTTAGCCCGGTTGGCGGTTCCACCCGCACGGTAAAGCACTACCGCTGGACGGGCTTGCTGGGCGACACGGTCATCGTCAGCGACGTGCCCGGCGCGGGCCTCGCGCTGGATGAGCCAGCTCGGGACGAGGCCCGCCGCGCCCACGTGGTGACTTACGTGTGCGAAGGCGAGCTCACGCGTCGCCAGCTGGACGACCTCGAAACGCTGGCCGCCACCGGCAAACCCATGGTGGTGGCGATGAACAAGAGTGACCGCTACGACCAGGCGGAACGCGAAGCCATCATGGGCAGAATTCGTGAACATGTGGCCACCCTGTCGCACGACGCCAAGGCGAAAGCGCCCGGGCTGACACGTGCCGACATCCCGGTAGTGGCCGTGCGGGCCGGTGGTATGGAACAAGTGTTGAGGGTCAGCGCCGACGGCACCGAGACTACCGAGACCCGCGCCCGACCGCCGGAACTCGAAGCCCTTGTCGAGGCAATAACCGAGGCACTGGCGAGCGACCGCGCCACGCTGGAGCAGCTGCGCGACCGCGACGTGCTGCGCCTGGCCGAACGCCGGCTGGAAAGTTCGCGCGCCGAACACCGGCGGCAACGCGCCGACGAACTGGTGCGCAGCTACACCCGCAAGGCTGTGGTCGGCGCGCTGGCCGCCGTCAGCCCGGGCACGGATATCCTGATCCAGGGTTACCTCGGCACCGCCATGGTGAAGGAACTCTGCCAGCTCTACGACGTACCGGCCCGCGACCTCGACGTGGAGCAGTTCCTGGACCTGAGCCAGAGTTATGTCGGCCGCACCGTGCCCATTGTGCTCGCGCTGACCGGCAACGCGTTCAAGGCCTTCCCCGGCGCCGGCACGCTGGCCGGGGGCGTTCTGCACGCCGGGGCCTACGGCTTCATTTTCGACGCGCTGGGCCGCAGCCTCTCGCAAACACTGGCCGCGCGCGGTGAACTGGCGCCGGCGCTGGCCGCGCAACGCTTCAGGGAAAGCATGAGTGACAACCTGGAAACGCGGGCGCGGCGCATGGTCGAGATTGCCCTCAATGCCAGCAGCGACAATGACTGACACCCACCTCGACCTGGCCCGCGAAAGTCTGCGCGAGCTGATTGCCGACCCGCGCGTGCCCGACGAGGTGCGGGCGACGCTGGCCGGCGACTACGCCGAGGTACAGACCATGCTCGACAAGCTCGAGCACGGCCACGTGCACGTGGCCGTGCTGGGCCGGGTCAGCGTAGGCAAATCGTCACTGTTGAATGCGCTGCTGGGACGCGAGCTGTTCAGCGTCAGCCCGCTGCACGGTGAAACGCGCCAGGCCGAGCGGCAAGCCTGGCGGGAGTTCGACGCCGGTGGCGTGTTTCTGACCGACACCCCGGGCCTGGACGAAATCGACGGCGAGCAGCGCGAAGCCATGGCCCGGGAAGTGGCCGGTCGCTCCGACCTTGTGCTGTTCGTGGTGGACGGCGACATGACCGCGTCGGACCGCGATGCGCTGGCCTCCGTGACCCAGCTGAACCGGCCGGTGCTGTTGGTGCTGAACAAGGCCGACCGCTACACGCAGACCGAAGGCGAGCAGTTACTCGCCGCGCTGCGCGAGCGCGCCGACGGTTTGGTGGAGCCAGACAATGTTATCGCCGCCAGCGCCGACCCGGACGAGCGCATTTATGTAGAGACCGCGACAGACGGCAACGAGCGCGAGACCCGCCGCCAACCGCCGCCGGACGTGGCGGCATTGCAGACCCGGCTGTGGGAGATCCTGGAGCGCGAAGGCAAGACCCTGGCCGCGCTGAACGCCGGGCTGTTCGCCGGCTCGCTCAGTGACAGGGTGGCCGAACGGCTCCTCGCCACACGCCGCCAGCTCGGCGACCGGGTGGTGCGCACCTATTGCGTTGCGAAAGGCGTCGCAGTGGCACTGAACCCCGTGCCGGTGGCCGACCTGCTGGCGGCGGCGTTCATCGATATCGGCATGATCGTGCACCTGTCCCGGCTGTATGACCTGCCCCTCACCCGCAACGAAGCCGGCTCCCTGGTCCGCACCGTGCTCACGCAACTCCTCACGTTGATGGGTACCGTCTGGGCCGTGCACTTTGTTTCGGCGGCTCTAAAGCTCGCCACCGGCGGCATCTCCACGGCCGTGAGCGCGGGCGCCCAGGGCGCCGTGGCGTACTACGGCACCTACGTAGTCGGCAAGGTCACCGAGCGCTACCTCGTGCAGGGCAAGAGCTGGGGCGACGGCGGCCCGAGACAGGTTGTGCAGGAAATCCTCGACAGCCTCGACCGCGACTCGATCCTGGCCGACGCGCGGGCGGACATCGTCGCGAGGCTAAAAGGGCAACGGGCATAACAAAGGATGCCGCGAACCGCCGCCGGCAGGTCACCCGGCTTGTCGTACGGCATGAGTCCCTCGCCTCAGAAAATAGACCGTGTTGATCACACCATGAATGGCGCAACCAATTCCTCGGACACCGCCCACAGCCGCTCCGCCAGGGCCTGATCACCGGCATACGGCCCCTTGGTCTCCACCGGATTGCAGTCTTCGAAATAGAAGCCGCTGACGCCGTCGAGGCGAGTGTCGATGGCGACGTAGACCTGGGTTGCGGCGCCCTGGGCGGCGGTTTTCATTCCCTTGCGCAGGGGCGCATCGGGATCGCGCATCTTGCCGGTCATGTAGCGGCCCAGGTTAGTGCCAACCAGGCCGGGGTGGATAGCGTTGGCGGTCAGACCCTCGCCAGAATCCGCATCGTCGGCATAGCGCCGGGTCAGTTCATTAGAGAACAGGATGTTTGCCAGCTTCGTCTGGCCGTAGGCCTTAAAGGCCTGGTAGCCAGTATCGCCGGACAGGTTATCGAACTGGATCCCGCCCTTCGGCGCGAGGGTATAGCCCACACTCGACACCATGACGATGCGCCCGGCGGGTGCGGCCTGGACCTGCGGGAGCAGGCGCCGCGTGAGCAGGTAGTGCCCGAGGTGATTCACGACAAACTGCTTCTCCAGCGCCACGCCGTTTACCTCCACCTGCTCCAGCTCGGGTAAGGCCATGATGCCGGCGTTGCAGATCAGGATATCCACGGGCACGTCGAGGGCCTGCACCGCCGCGGCACACTGCACCACGGACTCCATGTCGGTGAGTTCGCAGACCACCGGCACCGTATTGCCACTGACCGAAGCGCAGGCCTGCTCGGCCTTTTCCTGGGTGCGGGCCGCGCCGATCACTTGCGCCCCGTGGGCGGCGAGCGTACGCATCGACTCGTAACCCAGGCCGGAGTTACACCCGGTAATCAGCACCGTCTTGCCGGCCAGGTCATAACTGGCAGCAACCTCGTCGCAGGTAGTGGCAAAGCCATAGTCACTGCGGGGGATATCGGCGAAGGCGGTGCCTGCCGCAAAGAGCGCGCGAGGCAGGGCAGACGTCAGCGCAACGGCTGCGCCGGTCTGCAGCAAATAACGACGATCGATCGATGTGTTCATGGCCGATACCCCCTGGTACGCAGTCGCTGAAACGGCAGCTATGCCTGGTTGAGCCTGACTGGATACTACTCTGAAAAAGGTACCGTCGAAAAAGGTACCAGGTTTTTTTCTGAAAAAGGTACCGGGTTCATTTTTTGCAACAGGCAAAAAATAGACCCGGCACCTTTTTTACCCTTTTTTACCCGGACACCGGCTTCTTCCTGATTGAAGACATACCCGTAGAGCTGGCCGAGAAGACGCTGGCGTTTATTGCAGCGAATTGAGTGGGTCTGGGGACCGGGCCCCTTATTGAGTCGCGTGGCAACTATAGCAGCGCGGCAATGTCACACCAATCGTCATCAAGCGCGTTGCCGTATCACCGCTTGCATCCATCACTTGCGCGGTGAACTCGGTGGTGTATCCACCCCCGCTGACGTAACCGCTAATCACACCATCAGATCCAAGTGTCAGATTCGCGGGGAGCGAACCATCAATGACGGTCCATGCGTAGGGAGGCTGGCCACGCTGTGCAGTCAAACCATAGCGGTAACTCCTGCCAGCCCTCGCGTTGGGCAGGGGCTGTGGAGTAATGGTCAGATCACAGGCATTACCGATGCCGTCACCATCGTCATCCTGCTGGGGCCCCCAGCCTTCAGCGTCGGGGAGCGTTGCAGAGTTCGGTACCGTCGGGCAGTTGTCGTTAGCGTCGGACACTCCGTCGCCGTCACTGTCACTCTGCGGTAAATCCTGGACCTCAAAGCAGACAAGGGACATCGCGCCCGCTCTGCCGAACTGAGCACCCGCCGACTCCAGGTAGCCAATGCCGTCCTTGTGACCCATGGTGGCCTTGCCATTGCCGCCCATCCACAGGTCGGCGTCCTGGCTATAGTCGTTAAGGGGCCAGAAGATGGCGCCGTTTCTCTCGTGCGTGCCGGCGTAGAGGGATATGTGACCGGGTTCTATAGTCCGCCAGGGACACGCAACCGCGTAGCAATCATTACAACCCGCTTCATCGATGGAGCCAAACGTCAAAGTCTGACTGACATCTGTAAAAAAGATGCTCTCGTAAGAGCGCTGGCCAGGCTTGTGGAACCAATCTACGCTAAAACCTGTGCCGCCGGCTGAGTAAATGTCGGCCTCTTTCAGGTACCACACCGAAACCGTGGACTTGTCGTTCCTGTCTTGAGACCTTGCCTCGAGAAAGTGCATGTTCTTGTTGCCATACCTGACGCCCTCCACCCAATGATTCTGGCCATCAACACCGTGAGCGACAAAAATGAGCAGCCGGTTGGAACCTGCCACATAGTGGGATTGAGGATTCGTGCCGTGGTGGTACCAGGTTCTCGTGGGAGTTGTGCCGGGGATGCACGCGCCGCAGTCTCCCGGGCAGCTCTCACAGCTCTCGCCGAGCGTGATATCACAGACGTTATTGCCGCACTGTGCGTTGGGAATATAGTCACAGGCCGCATCGAACATGAGACCGCCAAAACCGGGATCCATACCCTGGGTTCCCGAGTTGAGCCTGATCTTGATGAAATCGTCCGGGAGAAAATTGTCGAACCGGAACGTGTGCACGTCAGTCGTTCCGTCGAACGACAGATCCGGAACAGGGGCGTTGGGGTCAAAACTTCCCTGGCCCGGCCTGCCGCCTCTCACGATGATGCCATTAGCCGAGTTGTGTGCGTTGGCCGTGTTATCCGTGACAACGTGCATGCAGAAAGAAGACGGCACGCCAGCTTTCATATAGATTTGATTGATGGTGTTGTTCGTGTTGTTTTCTGCCTTTTCATCGACAATAGAGCCAGACGGGCCGGAAAAACCGTTGGGCAGAATGAAGGAGTCCCAATTGCCGTAGCCTCCGCGCGTATACACTCCTCTCCCTTTGCAGTTGTCGAAGCAATCGGGTTTGTCGGGCGAGAAGGTGGTGTCCTCGAGGTCCCAGCAATCGAAATTGAACTCCAACCAATTTGGCACGTAAAACTGCATGTTGTCGTCGGTTCGCTTGGGCCCGACAATGCTATAGGCAGCAAACTGCGGGAAATAGAAGCCAGCCTGGCCCCACCCCAGGAAGTTGGTGGTTGATACTTTGCGGACATAGGTAATGGTTGCGCCGCCGAGCGCTGATGTATTGCCACCCTCGCTCTCCCCATCGAATGGGACCGCACCCTCAGCGCTCCATCCACCGATTGCTGTGGTGAGAAAAAGAGCGCCTGCAATTGAGGATAGAGAACGCAACATGGCCGCTTACCGCCCCGGGAAATAGTCTTGGCAGCCTGGCGATCTTCGGGTCCTTCGGGAAGTCGTCCATGGCTCCATGAAGGAAGCGAGGACCCGTGGCTTTCCGTGCCCGCCTTTCGGCGGGTCTGGCGTTGTTTCTTGTTATGGGGACTACTCTACGCCCGTCGCTGGGGGGCAGCAAGTTGGCGTGTTCCGGCAGGTTTGCCTATTTAAAGCGGGGCAACACCTGGTCGCCCAACAACCGTATGGTCCGCTCCACCAGTTCGGCGGGCATGTCGCCCATACTCACTCGCAGATTAAACTGATTGACGCCGGCTTCCACGTAACGCTCGATGCTCTCTATGACGCTCGCCGGACTGCCGACGAAGCAGATCTCGTCGCCAACGCGCTCGAACAAGTCCGTCTTCCGGTCGAGCGGCTTGCCGGCGGCATCGGTGATCGAACCAAAGGCAGCGTAGAAATTCAGCACGTCGGTGATGTAGGGCTTGCCCTCGCGCCGTGCCTGGTCGACGGTTGGGGCCAGGAACGTGCTGCGGTTGATGGCCACTGTCGCACCGGACGGGTCGGCGCCACGCGCCTGCAGCGCCTCCCGGTAGCGCCTGGCCTGCCGCTTGATGAGCTCGAAATGATATTGGGTCGCGGCACACCAG
>CAMYJV010000060.1 GCA_947258805.1 uncultured Gammaproteobacteria bacterium
GGCTGCCGCTCCGCAAGCAAGCGATCGACCGGTGAACAAGTACGGGATTACACACGTGTGCCTGCAGGTGCAGGACATTCACAGGGAATATGACCGGCTGCAGCAGGTCGGCATGCGGTTCCACTGCCCGCCCCAGGCCCAGGACACCGGTTTCGTGACTTACGGCAGGGATCCGGACGGCAACGTGGTGGAACTGCTGGAGTTCACGCAGCAGGATTAGGTGGCTTTAGAGCATGAACGACCGACCGAAGATCTTGGCATTTGCCGGCAGTGCCCGGCGGGACTCCCTGAATCACGCGCTGGTGGTGGCGGGCGCCCGAGCCGTCGAGCAGGCCGGCCTCGCGTGCACCCTGATTACGCTGCGCGACTACCCGTTGCCGATTTATGACGGCGACCTGGAGACGGACGAAGGCCTGCCGGCCAACGCAATTGAACTGAAGCAACTGATCTCCAGCCACCAGGGCCTGCTGATTGCGTCACCCGAATACAACAGCTCCATCAGCCCGTTGCTGAAGAATGTGATCGACTGGGTATCTCGGTCCGAGGTCGGTGCCCCGGACATCTCGCCCTACCAGCACAAGGTAGCGGCCCTGCTGTCCGCATCACCCGGCCGCCTGGGCGGCCTGCGCGGGCTCGTTACCGTACGCAGCATACTCGGCAATATCGGGGTGACGGTGATCCCCGAACAGCTGGCGCTGGGGCAGGCACACGACGCCTTTGATGCGCAAGCGCTAAAAGTGGAGAACTGTCAGCCGCCTGGCGGCAGACTGACGCCTGCGGTGGAGGCGACTTTTACGTCCGGAATGTTGAACAGCGACTTCCAGTCGCGCGCGATCAGCAAGTCCATCAGCTCAGATTCCTTGCCCGCCTTCTTGCGGTCCATTTCTTCCATGATGGTAATCAGCGCCTGGTCAACTTCAGGCCCGAAGAGATACCGGAGGTAGTCCATGGGCACCCGCGGCTCGTCTGAAAAGCGGCCTTCCTCGTCGAAGGACGCCGGCAGGATCGGCGGCACGTAGTACACATTGGGTTCGGTACCAAACTCCGGGTGCAGTGGCAGCGCCACTTTCCATTCGTAGACGAGCTTCGCGATCGGGCCCGCGTCTTCGAGGTAGCCCACGAAACGCAAGCGGCCCGGGCACTGCCGTGCACACGCAGGGGCGACCCCCTGCTCGACGCGAGGGAAACAGAAAATGCACTTCTGGGACTTGTTCTTGACGTAATTGAAGTAGACCTTGTCGTAAGGACAGGCGCGGTTGCACAGCCGGAAGCCCTGGCACTTGTCTTCGTCCACGAGCACGATGCCGTCCTGCTCACGCTTGTAGATAGCGCGCACCGGGCACGCTTCCAGGCACGCCGGCTTGGTGCAGTGATTGCACAACCGCGGCAGGTAGAAGTGATAGTTATTCGGGTATTCGCCCGAACTGGTGTCTTCGTCCCAGTTCGCGCCGTAGCCCATCGGCTTTTCCTGTTTCAGCCGGTCTGCCGTGCCCTCGAAGTACACTGCCGCGTGGTTCAGCGGCACTTCGCCGCCGAAATTTTCGTCCGGCGGCAGTTCGCCCAGCTGCAGCTCACCGTCTTTCCAGCCCCCGCCCTGCTCTTCCCAGCCGCGCGGATAGCCCGGGCCGGGTTTCGTTTCCACGTTATTCCAGAGCATGGACTCCTGGCCTTCTTCATCGGTCCACAGCGACTTGCACGCTGCCGTACAGGCCTGGCAGCCGATGCACTTGTTCAGGTCAATGACCATCGCGACCTGTTTACCCATTCATCTTGCTCCGTGATGTTTTGCCGCACTCAGGCGGCATATTTCTCAAATTCGCAGGTGGCGTCGTGGTAAGTCTGGTTGGGCACATAAACCGGCGGCTTGTAACTCAGGTGCCCGTAGCCGCCGACAAGCGACGTCCGCTTCAGCAACCCGCCGGTGGGAATCGCCGAACTGAAGTTCTCGCGGGCGCGAAACATCATCGGGTCCCAGCCGTGGTACATGAATAGCGTGCCCGGCTGATTTCCCGACGTGACCCGAGCCTGGGCGACGAATGAACCGAAGTTATTGTAGACCCGCACCAGGTCACCGTCGGCGACACCACGCGCCGCCGCATCCTCCGGGTTGACGAACACGTCGGGTTCGCCACGCTGCAGGCTGACCAACAGCGCGTCGTCGCGGTACATGCTGTGCACACCGTGGCGCGCATGGCCCATAGTCAGGCGCAACCCGTAATCCTTGATCGCCAGCGGCGGGCGGTATTCAGGCAGCGCTTCACCTTCCTGCAGGAACACATCGTGATCGAAGTAAAACTGTTGACGGCCGGTCAGCGTGTCGTAGGGCTTCTTGTCCCGTGTCCTGGCCAGCACGTAGTAGCTGAAAGAGGAATTGGGCCCGAACTGCACGCCGTCGGCATCATCCGTGCGGATCATGCCCTGCTCCTGCAGCTTGCCGAAAGACACCTTGGACATGCCCGGTGAATTCTCAATGATGTACTGCGCGCCGTCGGCACTGGTCTTCGTGCGGAAGGGCTTGCCGTCGTCGGTATACAGCGTGTGAAACTCATCAGCGGCCTTGCTGTAGTCGGAACTCACTGTCTGGCCAAACACCGTGTGGTCGATGGGGGCGATGCCGCGCGCGGCAGCCCGTTCGCTGATCGCATTGATCAGGCGACTCAACGCCGTGTAGTCGTCCACCGATTCGCCCAGCGGCGGCACGGCCTGGTCGATGACCTGCACGTAGGGTGTACGGCCCTCCATCACGAAGTCCTGGCGCTCGTAGTGATCGGCAATGGGCAACACGTAGTCCGAGTACATCGCCGTAACGCTCATGTTCGGCGTCAGGGCCACGATGGTTTCGAGCTTGAGCATTGCGTTTTTCTGCCAGCCCTTGCCGTTGGCGCGCCAGTTGCCCGGGTTGTGGCCGGCCATGATGCCCATTTTCCAAGGAATCCGGCCGTAGTCCGGGATCCACCGATTGTTAACCGCTTCGCGGTAGGCGCCGTCGACGCGGTCGGCCAGCTGATCGCCGTAGATCTTGCGATTGGTTTTCTCGTATCCGGCGTGGGCATAGTCCCAGATGGAAATTGCTGCAACTTTCAATCGCGGCCCGACGCCGTTGAACGCATACTTCATCAGACCGTCGCCGCGCGGCAGCTGGGTGGTCTGCATGCCGCCACCCTCGCGCCCGGTGTTGCCAGTCAGCGCACACATCAACAGCCAGGCGCGGTGCAACTTGTCGCCGTGCACAAATTTGCAGGAGCGGTACCCGGCAAAAATCATGCTGGCTTCTGAGGCCGCGAATTGCCGCGCGACCTTGCGAACGTTGTCCGCGTGCACGCCGGTCATTTCCTGAGCGCGCTCAGGCGTATAGCCCTGCAGCATTTCGCGAGTCAGCTCGAAGACCGTGGTCACTTCCACCGGTCCGGCCGCCGTGTCGACGGTCCAGCGACCCTCCAGCGCGGGTTTCAGATCGCCAAGACGCAGGCTTGCCTCGGTCTCCATCTGGCCCCCACGGCCGGCGGTCGCGCCGAAGCCGGTCGCCTGCGCGCGGGTCAGCTGGCTCGCGTTCTCGTCCCAGACGTAAAAGCCGCTGTCGCCGCCCTCCGCTGCGGGATCCATTTCCGACAGGCGCAGGAACTTGCGATTATCGGTGCGCACCAGGAACGGCAGGTCCGTCTGCTCGCGCACGTATTCCCAATCGATGGTGCCGTCGGCGATGATCACCTGGGCCATCGCCAGCGCCAGAGCCGCGTCAGTGCCCGGCTTCGGGTTCAGCCAGCTGGATGCATGCATGGCGGTGGCGTTGAAGTCTGGCGATATCGCCACCACCTCGGTGCCGTTGTACTTGGCTTCCCAGAAAAAATGCGCGTCCGGAATGCGTGTAGCCGCCGGATTGCAGAACCACACCAGGCAGACCTTCGACTTGAAGATTGCGGCCATGTTGTCGCCGGGCAACTCGAAACCCAGCGTCATGTAGGCACCCACCGGCAAATCGCCAACGCCGGCAAAGGTCTCCGGCACCATGATCCCGGTAATGTTGGCGAAGCGGAACAGGGAGGCGAACGACGCTCTTTTCAGCGTCATTTGCGTGCCCATAGCCATCGTGATGGATTCCGGGCCGTCGGCAACCGCGTGGTCGATAAACCGTTCGGCAATTTCGTTCACCGCCTGGTCCCAGCTGATTCGCTCCCAGCGGCCTTCGCCCCGTTCGCCGAGGCGCTTCATCGGGTACAGCACGCGCTGCTTGCCGTACATGTACTTGGCGTGCCGCAGGCCCTTCTGGCAACCGCGCGGACCGTAGTCCGGCGTATCGTCCCCCGAACGGCCATACTCGCCCTGCTGCTCCTCGCGCCAGACGATGCCGTTTTTCACATAGACGTTCATCGCGCAGTGGCCGGTGCAGTTCAGGCCGCGGCTGCCGCGCACCACGCGATCCCAGGTCCACTTCTGCCGCATCAGGTCTTCCCACCGCCCGTAAGGACCGTCGGCGGCGCCCTGGGCCGAGGCTGGCGCCCCGTATTTAAGAGACAGCGCAGCGGCAACGGCGCCGCTGCCACGCAGAAACTCCCGCCGGTTGGCAGTCATGGAGGACATCAGGCCCTTCTCCAAGGCAGCTGGAACAATGTCAGAGCGTCGATGCTAGGCCACCGGGGTCGAGGCACGCAAACGCAGCAGGCCCTACAACAACCCGGCCTTGATCAACCGCTCGATGTTTTCTTCCTGGCGCTTGCGGAACACCAGTCGGTCCGGCGGCTCCACCACCTCACCGTCCTGCAGCAGGAAATTGCTGCGGTGGTAGTCCGCCTGGGCGTAGCTCTCGGCAAACAGCCCGTAAGCCTGGCGCGACAGGATATTCGCCATGCCGACGCGCCGGCGTTCCCGGCGCAACGCCCCGATGTCCAGCACCGCGTTGGCCGACATGCTTTCACCGCCCTGGCCAGCCTCGACTATGACCTCGCCGTGGGGACCCACTATCTTGGACATCGCACTGCAGGTGTACGGAGGGATGGGGATATCTTCAATGCTTGCCGAGTTGGGCGACACCAGGTATGCCATGTTCTCCACGGCCCGGGCGCGACGCGCGATCTCTTTGATCGTGAGCTGGGGACTACCCGGCTCGCTGGTCGGGTGGATAATCACCTCTGCCCCGCGCATCACGTGCATCCGCGTGAATTCCGGGTACAGGATTTCTTCCGACGCGATCATGGCCAGGTTGCCGATATCGGTCTTCGCAACGGGGAACACGCCATCGAGACCGTAGATGTCCAGGTACTTGTCCCAGACATCATGAGGTGTGGGCTCAAAGCTGGAGGTCAGGCGCCGGTAGCGCAATATCACGTCGCCCGACGGGGCGATGATGAAGCAGACCTGGAAATACAGCTCCGGAAAATTCGGATCTACCTCGTAGACGTTGCCAGCCAGGTAGATGTCATTGTCCTGGGCGACCTTACCGAGCGCCTCGTACTCGGGACCGTCGTAGGCCAGGCAAGCCTTTTCGCGCCACTCCGCCGGGGTCTCCTTCAGCGGAAACCCGGTGACCGCGTACTCGGGCAGGGCCACCAGGCGCACCGGCACGCCATAGAACCACTCGCAGAAATTCGACGCGGTCGTTGCGTAGCCCTCGATCCTGGCAATGTTCTCGGCGATCCGGGCGCGGGCACTGGCACTGTCCGGGCAACGATTGACCCCGGTGACGGACACCTGCAGCGCGACGGCGATGAATTCCGGTCCGGAAATATCGTGCTCCGGCATGTGTTTCCCCCTGGGCTCCCGGTTGTTATTACGACGCGCGGGTTGCCCCGGCAGCGGACGCAAGTATAGGAGTTGGTCGGTGGCCAAAAAGCAGGAAGTTGGCCGGCGACCGCGTGACAGCCGCGGCAATGCCCGCAGCCACTTCCGTGCTTGTAGCGGGACGCTGGCGGGCGGTAGCATGAATTGATGGCGGACAAAAAGTCGCAAGGCCCGGCAGCAGAAACATCACAGGCGAGCGCTGCCTGGGGCCAGTCCCACATGCGGCCGACGTTGAACGGCACCGGCTTCATGTTCGAGGTCCTGGACGAATTCGCCGACGACTTCATCCAGTTTGCGAGCATGTCCGCTGACCCGGTGCTCGAGGTTGGCTGCGCATACGGCGTGGCATCACTGCCGGCCCTTGCAGCGGGCGCCCGGGTCGTGGCCTGTGACATGGAACAGGGGCACCTGGACATTCTTCATGACGCCGCGCCCACCGAGCAGCGCGATAGGCTGGAGTGCGTGCAGGGGCAGTTGCCGGGAGTCGATTTCGAAGCCGAAGCTTTCGGCGCAATCCTGTGCTCACGCGTGCTGCATTTTCTCGACGGCAGCGCCATCGATGCATCGGTACGCAACATGTACCGCTGGCTGAAACCCGGTGGCCGGCTGTACCTGGTTGCGGACACGCCCTACGGTATCTGGCGCAAGTTCATCCCGGTGTTCGAAGCGCGTCGGGAGCGCGGCGATCGCTGGCCGGGGCTGATGGTCGCGCTAGAGAACTACCTGCCCAGCGTACCGCCCGACCGGCCGATCAAGGGCCCGCCGTTCATGAACCTGCTGGACACGGAACTGTTGATGCGCGCCTGCACGGAAGCCGGCTTCAGCATCGAGCGGGCCAGCTTCATCGACCGCAGCGACTTTGCCGGCCTCGGCCGCATGGATGGCCGAGAAAACGCCGGCGTGCTGGCCATCAAGCCGGCTTAGATCTCGCAAAGGCACCGGCCAGCAGCACGCGCATGGCTGCAGCGGCTGTCCCGGTTGCCACGCCGGCCGCCGCCAGGTAGGCAACCAGGTTACTCGCCGCGGCAGCCTGCGGCTCCGGTGCGGGCCTGGCGGAAACGCGGTTGGCCGCCCAGCTTTCCAGCAGCTCCAGCTCCACGCGCTCGGCGGCAAGCTCCACCGCCTGCAGCTGCGCGGCGATGGCTTGAGTCGAGGCTTCAGGAATCGGGTCGAACGCGCCGCCGCTGTGGCGCCTGAGCGCCCGCAGGGGTTTCAGCAAGCCTTCCCGCCACGCGTCAGTGACAGCGATGCACTCGCGGAAAGCGGTCACATCCAGCTGTCCCGGCCCGACCACGGCGCACCAGACCGCAAACAGCAGCAGGTCGACATCGAGCCCGCACCGATCCTGCAAATCGACGCACGCCTCGGCAACACCCGGGCGGCCGTATAGCTGCACGGCAAAACTCCACAGATCGGCCGAGTCGGCCAAATTACTGGCGTCCGTCATCCGGGCATCGAACCTCTTTGCGAGCCTGGCACGCTGCCACTATAGGCCCCGGCGGTGTGACGAATGTCTCTTTCCGCGCGCCGTTGCCGCAGTTATGTCAACCACGTCCACGTGGCCGCAACGGCAAATCGATAACGTGAAGCAGTCAAGCGTTTTCAAGGCCTTGCGACGGTTATACTTTTTGTCCCTGAGGACTGCTGCAACGCGCGGGCGGCAGGAAACGCTATGGCCGCTGGACACGACATGCAAAACACTGCACCCAGCCTGGAGGACGTGCTCCAGGTGCTGGAGCAATTCCTCGCGGGTCGCGTCCATATGGACTTTCTGCTGGCGTCGGTGTCGGAGATCCTGGCGCACGATGTCAAAGCGGCCCACGCCGTGCAGGAACGAATCGACCGGGCCCTGCGCGCCGACGAGCTCGTGGAATCGGTGTGGGAACGCATTAGCGCTGAACTCGATCACGCGCTGTCTGAAAATGCGCCGACGGATTGGTCGGAGGATCCTGGTGCGCCACCGCAGCCCGCAGACTCCTTGAGTGACACCGGGGTCTCTACAGCGCCGCAGGAGCCAGCGTCCGGCCCGCCGGTCCTGGAAGACCGCGTTGCCCCGGCAACCGCGACCGGGCAGGCAAACGTTACAGACATGCAACCCGGCACGCTGCTCAGCGACCGATACGTCATCGTGTCCCGGGCGCACACCGGCGGCATGGGCGACGTCTATAAAGCACTGGATCGCACCAGGAAAGAGGCCGGCGATCCGGATCCGTGGGTGGCCATCAAGGTCATCGGCCAGGAGTTCGCCAGGCACCCGCAAGCGCTTGCGGTATTGGAGCGCGAAGCCAGGAACTGCCGCTCGCTGTCGCACGAGAACATCGTTCGGGTTTTCGATTTCGAGCGCGACGGCGACAGCTGCTTCATCACGATGGAATGGCTGGAGGGTGAATCCCTGGTTCAGTTCCTCGAACGTGCGCGGCAAAAGCCGCCGAACGTGAACCAGTTGAAGCGCATCATTCTCGGCCTCGGCGCCGCACTCGCCCACGCCCACGCCAAGGGCATTACTCACGCCGACGTCAAACCGGGCAATGTCTTCGTTACCCACAATGGCGAGGTGAAGCTCCTGGACTTCGGCGCGGCGCGTGACTCCGCCGGGCAGAACGGCGCGAGCCTCGAAGCCAGAACGCCCGCTTACTCCAGCTGCGAAGTCCTGGAAGGCAACACCCCTTCGCCGAGCGATGACGTCTTCTCTTTCGCACTGGTGGTGTACCGCCTGCTCGCCGGGCACCGCGCGTTCGATCAGGACAATGCGCTGGACGCGGAAGCCTCCGGGCTCGTCCCGCAACGTGTGCCCAGCCTTGCTGACCAGGCCTGGCAGGCGCTATTGCAAGGCCTGGCCTTCCGGCGTGCCGACCGCCCGCCCGATGTCGCCAGTTTCCTGGAAGCCTTTACCGCGCCGCCTCCGGCAACCAGCCAAACCGCGCCTGCGCCTGACGCGGACCACGTTGCAGCCGTTGCGAATCAGGCTTCCGCCGACGCAGGCGAAGCAACGGATGAGGCCGCCCTCGAGCCGGCAGCGGACATCGCGGCGAGCCAGACTGTGGAAGCCCCGCCGCCCGAAGCGCAGCCGGAGGCCTCGCCAGACAGCGACATTTTGGCGACGGGATCCCTGGAGCTCGACGACACGGGTTCCGGCTGGGGCCGGCCTGCCTTGATCGCCGCGTCGGTTCTGGCCTGCGCGGGCGCAGCCTTATGGTTCTGGACGAGCGGCGCCGCACGCCCAGCGCCGGCGCAGCTGGAAGAACTGGCCCCAGTTGCGGCACGGGCAGAACGACGGGAAGACTCGATCTCGTTTGTGCTCATCGAACTCGGCGGGGAGCCGGAAGATGATTCCGGCGCGGGGGAAGCTGTCGCGATGGAGGAGTCTGTAGCGCTGGCGGCCGTCGAGTCTGGGCTGACGGATGATCCGCAGCCAGATGCCCAGCTTGCCTCAGTCGCCGCAGCGCCGGTCGTATCGCCGCCCGCGCGCGAGGCAGGCGAGACGGTTCAGATTGCCGTACCCGACGAAACACGCCCGGCCCGCGCCAAGCCGAAACCCCAACCCAAGGCCAAGCCGAAAGCCCAACCTAAGGCCAAGGCGCAGCCCAAACCCGCGCCGGTGCCTGAACGGGACGTCGCGGCACCTGCCGGTGCGACTCGTCAATCTGCCGGTTCGGTCGCAGAGACGGACGCCGCGAACCCTGCCCCGGCAGAACCCAGGCTGACGCGCCAGGCGCCCACACCAGCAAAACCCGATGCCGACAATACGGGCGAACTGCCAGAGCTGACTGCGTCCACCGGTCCCCCGGTACCGAAGCGGGCCAGCGTCGCGCCGGACGACTACGGCCCTTTGCCTGCGCCGGGTGAGAAAGCTCCGCCCGAAGTTGCGATGTCGGAACTCGACTTCGAACGCTTCGTGGAACCGCGCTATCCGCGCTCGCGGGCTGCGCGCAAGACCCGCGGCTGGGTGGAGGTGCTTTTCCAGGTGAACGCAGATGGGAAAACCAGCGACGTGCAAATCGTGGGTTCGTCCCCGCCCGAGGTCTTCGACGAAGCTGCTGTCAACGCGGTGTCGAAGTGGCGTTTCAAACCGCAAGTCGTTGACGGCGAGCCCGCGGCAGTTACCAGCATCGTGCGGCTGCGCTTCGAGCCGCAACGCTAATCGGCGAAGTCAGTAGCCGAGTGGGCCAAATACGTCGCGCTTGCGGAAGAGGCTCATGAAAAACCGGCGCCTCACCTTGCTGCGTGTCAGCCAGCGCACCGCGCCACCATTCTTGTCCGTGTTCAACATGCCTTCCACCAGGTAAGGCGTCACGGTCTCTACGGTGTCGGCAAGAATGTTCAGTATTTTCTTGCTCTTCTCCCAGCGCTCGCCTCGTTGCTCCGGGGGCGGGACCAGCAGATCCGTAACGACGATGCCCGGGCTCAGGTAGCACATCTTCACGGGTGTCCCTTTTAGTTCGAGGGCCAGGGCCTTCGTCAGGTAGACAAGGCCATACTTGGTGGTCCCGTAAGGTGCGACAGCCGGCCGGACCTGGCCGTTGCTGCCGAAGCCTTCCATGTTGAATATCCGGCCGCTGCCTTGCGCATACATGCCGGGGATCGCGACGCGGCAACAGTTCATCACGCCGAGCAGGTTGGTCCTGAGAGTCAGCGCGTAGTCTTCCGGCGGAATCGCGAAAAAGGGTGCCTTGACCCCGTCGCGACCGGCGTTGTTGACCCAGATATCCACCTGGCCCAGCTCCCGGGCCGCGCACGCCCAGAGGGCTTCTACGTCGGCGTACTCTCCCACGTCGCAGGCCTGGCCCACGATGCTGCGGTCCGGGTAGGCCTGGCGCAGTTCGTTGACTACCGTCTCCACCGCGTCAGGGCGCCGGCTCGATATCACGACATCGTGGCCACGCTGCAAAAACTCGCGGGCCATGCCACGGCCAATGCCTTTGGTGCTGCCGGTAATGACGATATTCAATGGTTTTCTCCGAATCCGGCGAGTCGCCGCCGCTGCGCCCGGCCGGCGGGCGAAACGAGGTATTCTTGCATAAGGCCTCGCTCGGGACGGTGGAATCCGACGGTCTTCACCGGGCGAAAAGACGACTGGTCTGCACCGCGGCCAGATGGCTAACGACGGGCCACAACATTTGAACCCAGAGGGGAGTTGACCATGACAACGGCACATCGATCGACCTGGCTGGCCGCGCCGCTTTGTCTCGGCCTTGCCTCTCTGGCCCTCGCCGGCGCGCACGAGGGCGGCGAGTCGGGCGGCGACGCCAAAGCGGGCGAGCAGAAAGCCGGCACATGCGCAGCCTGCCACATGCCGGCCGATTTCGCGGGCCTGAGCGAAGCGGAGATTGACGAAGCGATCAAGACCAAGGGGCCGGGCAACAAAGAGAAGCACCCACCCATCGGCGAACTCAGCGATCAGGACATTGCCGACCTGGCCGCCCACTTCGCCGCGGCCTCAGACTGACTCCGTATATCCCGTTAGCACGCCTCGCAGCGGGATGCCGCGAGCTCCCTGTGCTCGCGGCCACCGCTGCCGGTTTTTTCGCCTGACAGTTCAATGCTCCAGTGACTCCAGGCTTGCCGGGCCGGGCAAGCGTGGTCGCGTGCGAGCGCGCCATTGCTCGCGCATCTCCTCACGGAACCGGTTCACGCCCGTAAAGAATTCCCGCATCATCACGACCCAGTAATACATACCGCGGTCCGTCAGGTGCAATTCGTCGCTCGTCTCCCGCACCGCGCCCGCGAGCTTCAGGGCCATGACTTCCGGCCATAACTGTCGGTATGCGTCGTCGCCAAAGCGCTCTCGGGTGATGCCTTTATCCAGGCGCAAGCCGAACAGACGCATCAACAAATGGTAGCGCAACTGCTCGCGCCGAGAGAGATTGCGGCTGCGGGTAACCCCCAGCCCGCCGGCGGCGATGCGGGCCTGGTACTCACGCAGGGAAAAGCTGTTGGCGGTCAGCCGGCCGTGCACGTAGCCGAATGCACCGCTGCCCGCACCGACGTAGTCTTCCTGGTCTACGACGTACTCATCCACCATGCCCGGTCCGCGTGAGAAGCACCAGGCCGAATTCGCCTGATAGGCCGGGCCCAGTCCGTCCGCGATCATGCGGTAGAACGTGTGTTCATTGTCGCCTTCGACAATGCTCATTTCCCGACGCATCCGCTCGCGCGTCGACTCGGTAGCCATGAGCGGGTAAAAGGACACTTGGGTGGGGCACACCACGTCGCGCAGGATTCGCAGATCCGTCGCGAAACTAGCGGCCGTCTGCTCCGGCAGGTTGAAGATCAGGTCCACGTTCAGGGTTGGGAAAACGTCGCGCACGCGGGCCAGGCGTTCCACGATCTGCGCCGCGGACCCGTAGGCCTGGTAACGACCCATACGCTCAAGCAGCGTATCGTCGAAACTCTGCACCCCCACGGACAAGCGCGTGACGCCGGCCGCCTGCAGCGCATCCACGACCGGCGGATTCAGGTGATTCGGGTTCGTCTCGACGGAAATATCGCCCACCGGAGAAAGTTCCCGCACCAACCGCAGCGTGGACAACAGCTGCTCCGGCAGCACGGTGGGCGTGCCACCCCCCACATACACTTCGTGAAACTCGAAGCCCAGTTCCGCATAGCGAACGATCTCGGCTCGCAGCGCGTCAAAGTACGGGTTCGCAGTCCGTGCCTTGAACTGCACGCGGTGAAAGGAGCAGAAAGGGCACAGGTACTCGCAGAAAGGAATGTGGACGTACAGCAGGTAGCGACGGCCGGGCATCGGCCGCGGCGGGCCCGCGGGCATTTCGTCAAAATGCAGCGCAGGAGCCACGGCGCGTCGCAGTGCGTTGGCCAACAAGCGGGCAGCGACGGTCATCAGCTTGCCACATTCGCTGACCGGTTGCGGGAATTCCAATTCATAATACGTAGTTGCCGCAGTGCTCAGCACCTTTGTATCCTGAGATCATCTCGCACGCTTGATAAGAAAGAAACTCGAAGAAGGGGGAGTCCATGGGGCATACGGTCCTGACGTGGCGACGGCCAATGCTGATCGGCGTTGCAATGCTCACGCTTGGCGCGTGCAGCGGCGACGATGGTAATGACGGTGCACCGGGTCAGCCAGGACCGCCGGGGCCGGCGACAGCCGTCGATGCAGGAGACGCCGCCGATATCGAAGCGACCATCGACGGCGTGACGATTGCCAGCCCGCCGGTGGTGAACTTCAGCCTGGCCGACGACAGCGGTGCCCCCGTGGTCGGTCTCCAGCCCAGTTCAATCAGCTTCTACATCGCCAGGCTGACACCGGGCACCAACGGCAACGCCAGCGCCTGGCAGAGTTACATTAATCGCGTCGAGAGCGCAGGCGCCGGGCCGTGGCCTGGCACCGAAGACCAGGTGCAAGCCACGTCGGAGAACGGCTCGAACGGCATGCTCGACGACAACGGCGACGGCAGCTACCAGTACACCTTCGCGACTGACATCGCCAACGTGCCAGGTGTTCCCTACAACCCGGACCTCACTCACCGAGTCAGTTTCGAGATTCGCGGCCTGGTGCCGGTGGTGAACCCGACCTACGACTTTCAGCCGTCTACCGGCAACACGACGGGGCTGTTCACCCGCGAGATCGTGAAGGACGCCACCTGTAACGTGTGCCACGACCAGCTGGCGCTGCATGGAAATGGCCGCTTCCCGGTCGACAACTGCGTGACCTGCCACAATCCCGGCTCCACGGATGCCCAGAGCACCAACACCGTGGACATGACGCAGATGATTCACAAGATCCACTTCGGCGCGGAACTGCCCAGCGTGCAGGCCGGTGGCGAGTATGCGATCTGGGGCCGCGGGAATACCAAGCATGACTACTCAGGTGTGATCTATCCGGGCGATATCCTGGACTGCCGCGGCTGTCACGATGAGAACGATCCGGAGACGCCGGACGCGGCGAACTGGTTCAACGTGCCCACCGTGGAAGCCTGCGGTTCCTGCCACGACGACGTGAACTTCGAAACCGGCGAGAACCATGCGACCGGGATCGCCGCAGGCAATGATCAGTGCACGGTCTGCCATGGCACCACAAGCCAGCTGCGTGCCGACCTGGTGCACGTGAACGCGGCCCGGGAGGCGGCCAAGGCCTTCCAGTACAACATCATCGACATACAGAATACGGCACCGGGCGACACGCCCACCGTGCTGTTCTCGGTCACCGATCCAAGCAACGGGGACGAGCCGTACGACATCCAGAACGACGATCCCTTCACCAACGGGCAAAGCAGCCTGAATCTCGACATTTCCTGGGACACGCTGGCGCTGAACAACCTGGGCAGCGACTCCGGCAGCGCCTCCGGGGCTCCGGCCCAGCCCATCAGGATCGACGTCCTTGACGGAGGCTCCGCTGATGCGGACGGTGACGGTATTTTTGAGGCCACGGCCGCCGATCCGATACCACTGGGAACGGAAGGGTCCGGCATTGTCGCGATGGAAGGCCATCCCGGTGTCGACCTCAATGGCGACGGTAACGTCGGTTTTGATGAGCGCATACCTGCGACCGGCGCGTCGGACACCTTCGGCATCACGGACGGCGTGCCGCAAGACCGGACGGAAATCGTGACCATCGAACAGTGCAACGCCTGCCACGTACCGCTGAGCCTGCACGGCAACAACCGCACGGATAACATCGAGCTGTGCCTGGTCTGCCACACGTCGGACACCACTGACATCCGGCGCCGCGTGCAGGGTGGCGTGGACAGCTCCAACTCGCTGGACGGCAAGGACGAAGAGACGGTCGAGTTCAAGACCATGATCCACGCCCTCCACGCCGGCGAGGAGCCATCGGGAATACGAACCAACGGTTACGTCGCCTATGCCTTCGGTGGCAATCCGGCGGACTTCAGCGAGGTGGTATACCCCGGCAACCTCGCGAACTGCGAGGGCTGCCACAGGCCGGGCACCTACTACCCGGTGGGGGCGTCGGCACTGGCCGCGACCATCGATACCGGTATGGACATTGACAGTCCCTTCGACGATCTGAACATCACGCCGAATACCGCGGCCTGCTGGGGTTGTCACGACCGGCCCGAGGCGGTTGCGCACATGACACAGTTCGGTGGCGCCTTCGACGCCGTGCAGACGCCAGAAGGTACGTTAATATCCCAGTCCATGGGGACGGTGATCGAGACCTGTGACGTTTGCCACGGCCCGGGACGAAGTTCCGACGTAGGTGAGCTGCACGGCCTGCAGTGACACGCGCGTCGGTCATTCTGCTGGTTCTGGCCACGGTCTTCACGGCCCGCGTCGGCTGGCCGCAGGATGACAGCGCCGAGCCGCAATTGAGTGAGCCCGGCGCCGACCTCTGCATCGGCTGCCACCGCATTCCCAAGGTGCTGAGCGTCTTTTCCAGTGCACACGGTGAGCGGAACGACGCCCGCACACCCTTCGCCCAGCTGGAATGCGAAAGCTGTCACGGCCCCCGGGGTCGCCACCCAATCGACGGCCGGGCGTCGATTATCACTTTCGGGGATGGCGCCCTGACGCCCGTGGCGGAGCAGAACGCGGTTTGCCTCGGCTGCCACGAAGGGCGCATGGGTAACGACTGGCACGCCGGCGAGCACGCCGCCCAGGACATCAGTTGCGCTTCTTGCCACGAGCCGATGGCAGCAAAGGACCCGATGCTGGTGAGCGGCTCCCAGGCGGAGGTTTGCTTCAACTGTCACCAGCGCCAGCGCGGCCAGGTGCAAAAGCCCTACGCGCATCCCGTGCGCTTTGGCCGCATGGACTGCAGCAGCTGCCATACCCCCCACGGTTCGGCCACCGAAGCGTCACTCCGCCGGCCGACCCTGAACGAGACCTGCTACGAGTGCCACGCGGAAAAACGCGGTCCCTTCGCCTTCGAACATCAACCCGTAACCGAGGACTGCACCCTGTGCCATTCGCCGCACGGGTCCAATCACCCGGCGATGCTGACCCGCCGCCCGCCGTTGCTGTGCCAGCAGTGTCATTCCCAGGCCGGGCATCCGAGCCGTAGCCTGAACTCGTCCGGCCTGCCCAGCGGTTCGCCGTCCGGCTTCCTGCTGGGCGGCAGCTGCCAGAACTGCCACGCACAGGTGCACGGGTCCAATCATCCGTCGGGCATCACGCGGATGCGTTAGGTATGGCTGCACGCGCGACAATGTCCGTTCAACTCGCCGGCGTGGCGCTGCTCGTCGGTGGCACCACCTGGGCGGCCGAGCGACCCGCGAACTGGCAATGCGCGAAATGCCCGTTTCCGGAAGGCGCAAAGCTGCAAACCACCGCCGGTGGCGGGTACCAGTCGGACGACAGCTTCAAGTTCGGCGACTACACCGGGCTCGACGAGGACGGTGCATTTCTAATCGCCGACTTCACCGCAGACTACTTTGGCGACAAAGCCTGGCGCTGGAGTGCCGAGGGCAAGGACCTCGGCCTGGACTCTCGGCGGTTTAGCCTGGAAGGTGGCCGGCAAGGCCTGCTGCAGGTGCGCTTCGGTTACGAGGAACTGCCGCGCCACCTGTTCGAGACGGCCTCGACCATCTACCCCACCCCGGGTTCGAGCAATCTGCAGCTGCCTGCAGGGTGGGTTCGGGCACCCAGCACCGCGGGCATGACGGAGCTGTCTTCTTCGCTCCGGGGGATGGACGTCGAGTGGGACCGGGAAAGCTGGAACACCGGGTTTAGCTTCGTGCAATCGAAACGTTTCAGCTACGACGTGGACTACCGGCACCTGGAGCGCGACGGGAAACAACTGCGGGGTGGCAGTTTCCTGACCCTCGCGGCGACCCTGCCCAGCCCGGTCGATGACGAAACCGACACGCTGGAAGCCGGGCTGAATTACGAGGCCGACAACTGGAGCGCCCGCGTCGCCTACTACGGGTCTTTCTATAACAACGACAACGACACCCTGACGTGGCAGAACGCGTTCACCGCAATAACCCCGGGAGCCGACGCGGGCCAGATCCAGATCAGCCTGTCGGGCCATTACTACGGCTGGGAGCGCACCCGGGTGTCCGGCCGCCTGGCCGTGGGCCGGATGGAGCAGGACGAAGGGGTGCTGCCGTACACACTGAACCCGAACCTGGCCGGCGGTGCGTTGCCCAGGAGCAGCTTTGACGGCGAGGTCGACACACTTCATGCGGACCTGCGTGTGTCCTCGCGGCCGTGGAAAAATCTTCGCCTGCGCGGCGAGTTTGTCTATGACGAGCGCGACAACGATACGCCGCGAGACACGTGGAACTACGTCGTGACCGACACGTTCGCGGCCGGAACGCCCCGCGACAACCTCCCTTACGGCTATGAGCGCTATCGCGTCGCGTTGTCCGGCAGTTATCGCTTCCCATTCGGCACCAACGGCCAGCTGGGTTACGAGTACGATAACAACGACCGCGACTACACCCAGATCGAAGAAACCGAGCAACACGAAGTCTGGACCGAACTGCGCATCAGCCCGCTGGATGTGGCGGACCTGAGGCTGAAGTACAGCTGGGCAACCCGTGACGGTGACGACTACAACCCGGTGCCGGCCACCCAGCCGCCGCAGAATGCCCTGCTGCGTAAGTACAGCCAGGCTGACCGGGACCGGGAAAGCCTAGAGTTGAGCCTCTCGGTGCAACCCTTCGAGCGGCTGGACTTCACGTTGACCGCGCTCGTTGCCGAAGATGAATACGACGACACTATCCTGGGCCTGGAGGAAGCCGAGTACCGCAACTTCACGGTGGATACAGGCCTCCGTTTGCCCGGTGACGCGATGCTGACGGGCCAGCTCGGTTACGACAAGTTCGAAACCACGCAGTTCGGCAGCCAGTCCTTCAGCTTTGCCGACTGGCAGGCCGACCAGGAAGACGAGAGCTGGATTTCCGGGCTGAGCCTGGACCTGCCGCGACTCATCGAGCGCCTGCAGGCGCGCATCAGTTACACCTACATCGATACGACAGGCGAAATCGACAACAACACCAACGGACTCGAATCGTCGTTCCCGGACCTGGAGACTGATCGCCACCGCGTCGAAGTCGACCTGACCTACGCGCTGCGCGACAACATCGACATCGGCTTCGCCTACCTCTACGAGGACTACGATGTGGACGACTGGACGCTTGATGGCGTCGCACCGGACACGGTGAACAACCTGCTGGCCACCGGGGCCCGCTGGCTCGGTTACGACGTCAACGTGTTCACCCTGTCATTCACCTGGTCTCTCGACCGCTGAGCAGTTGCGGATCGCGGCTGGTCGCTCCCGGCCATCCCTGGCCACCGCGACATCAGGTTGTCCTAGCCAAGCAAGCCGCTCCTACCAATAGGTTGCCGGCGCGAGCAGGCGCGCAGACGATTTGTTCCTGAGGGAGTTTTTCCGACCGAAGGAATAAATTCGGCGATAGCGGCTGCGGGAACGAAGCCAACGGACCGATCGCGGCTGAAGCCGCTCCCACCGGAAGACTGCGGGTCCGTCGTCAAGTCCCGGCCTCCTGCCCTGGATCATGCCATGGGATCCCTCTGTCCGCAGACTGTCCCCGTTCCGGCAGGGTGGTAATCTGCTGCCAACAGGCAGCTAGGAAGAAGCAGCTATGACCCTTGGATTACTGGGCCTCGGGCGGATGGGCGGCAACATGGCGCGTCGCTTGCGCCAGGCAGGTATCGATGTCACTGCCTGGAACCGTGAACGGAAAGTTAGCGACGAACTGGCTGCGGAGACGGGCCTCGTAGCTGTCGGCGACATCGACGCACTGGTGGCCGCGCTGCCCCAACCGCGCACCGTCTGGCTGATGCTGCCGGCCGGCGACGTGACCGAACAGTACGTCACGCGACTCGGTGAGCTTCTCGAACCGGGCGACCTTCTCGTGGACGGCGCCAACTCCTGGTTCAAGGATTCCGTGCGCCGCGCGGAAACCCTGCGAACCCGCGGGCTGGAATTCGTGGATGCCGGCGTGTCCGGGGGCATCTGGGGTTTGAAAGAAGGCTACGCGCTGATGGTGGGTGGCAGCGCAGCCGCTGTCGCACGCCTGACTCCTGTCTTGCAAGCTCTTGCCCCGGCGCCGGATCTGGGCTGGGTGCACTGCGGGCCGGCCGGCTCCGGACACTTCGTGAAAATGATCCACAACGGCATCGAGTACGGAATGATGCAGGCCTACGCAGAAGGCTTTGCCCTGCTCCGCGGCCGTGAAGAATTCGAACTGGACCTCGCCGCCATCGCCGAAAGCTGGCGTCACGGCAGCGTGGTACGCAGCTGGCTGCTGGACCTGACGGCCGGGTTTCTCGCCGAGGATCAGTCCATGGCGGAGCTGGCCCCGGTGGTCGCCGACTCCGGGGAAGGACGCTGGACCGCGCTCGAAGCGATCGAACAGGGAATCCCGGCCCCCATCATCACGACCTCACTGGCCATGCGATTTGCCAGCCAGGGCAGCAACGACTACGCGGCACGCATTCTGGCGAACATGCGTAACGCTTTCGGCGGCCACGCAGTGACGCGCCGGGGTGACGACTGACCGTGAATGACCAGGCCCCACCCTGCAGCTTCGTCATCTTTGGCGCCACGGGCGACCTGGTCGCGACGAAACTGTTACCGGCGCTCTACCGCCTGGACCTGGTCTCCCGCCTGCCCGGGCCGCTGCGGATCATCGCGGTAGCCCGGCGCGAGTGGGACCGCGGCCAGTGGCTTTCCTACATGGAAGAAGAACTCGCGCGGGTCAGTGCCTACGGCGAAGACCGGCGAGCCGCCGAACGCTTCACGGCTCGCTTCGATTTCGTCGGCGGTAACCTGGATGACGCCGGCACATACAAGCGGCTGCAAGAAAACCTCGGCACCAACTGCGGCGAAACCGTCTTCTACCTGGCAATTCCGCCGGCGCAGTTCCTGACGGCCATCGAGGGTCTGGCTGAGGGTGGCTTTGCCCGCAACCACGGCAGTCACCGAATCGTGGTCGAGAAGCCCTTCGGCACGGACCTGGACAGCGCCCGGCACCTGAACATTGAACTCCACGAGCGTTTCGCCGAGGACCAGGTTTTTCGTATCGATCACTTCCTCGGTAAACAGCCCGTACAGAATCTCACGGTCTTTCGGTTTGCGAACACGCTGATCGAACCGATCTGGAACCGAAACTACATCGATCACGTGCAGATTACGGTGGCGGAAGAACTCGGCATCGGCAGCCGCGCTGGCTATTTCGATCGCACGGGCACGCTGCGCGACATGTTGCAGAATCACCTGATGCAGATGCTGACCGTGGTGGCGATGGAGCCGCCAGCGTCCCTGGATGCCGACGCACTGCGCGACGAGAAGGTCAAGGTGCTGCGCTCGATTCGGCCGATGAGCGAGGCCAGCGTCCGCGCCGCCGCGGTGCGGGGACAATATGGGTCCGGTGTCGTTGCCGGACAGGCCGTGCCCGCCTACACCGATGAATCGGACGTGAGCCCAGGCTCTACAACCGAGACCTTCGTCGCGGCTCGATTTCACGTCGAACGCTTTCGCCATCCGCCACAGCAGCTGTTTCACGACCCGCCGGCAGAGCACCTGCAGGCCAACTGGATCTCGCTGACCGTGCAGCCTGACGAAAATATCGCGATGGAGATCCAGGCCAAGCAGCCGGGCTTGAAGATGGCCACCCGGGTGTTGCGGCTGGACACCGCCATGCGCAAGGAGGGCGAGGCGCGGCTGGATGCCTATGAAACCCTGCTGCTGGATGCCATCGACGGCGACCGCAGCCAGTTCATCCGCTTCGACGAAGTGGAACGGGCGTGGCAGGTGGTCACGCCGATCCTCGACTGCTGGGCCGCCGATTCCGCCAAGCCGGAGACCTATCCTGCCGGCACCTGGGGCCCGACCGGCGCCGACTCGATCTTCGAAAGCGCGGGCCAGGCCTGGCGCAATGTCGGCTGACGATTCAGCCGCCCCGGACTGGCGGGTCTGCGCCAATGCCGCGACGCTCGCAACTGACGGGGCCGCCTGCTTAGCCGCACTGGCAGAACGTGCAATCCTGCAGCGGGGTGAATTTCGTATCGCACTGGCGGGTGGCAACACACCGCAGGCCCTTTACCGCGAACTGCGATCGCTGGCGACAGACTGGACGGCATGGCACATCTATTTTGGCGACGAACGCTGCGTGCCCGTAAACGACCCCGACCGCAACGACCGAATGGCACAAATAGCCTGGCTCGAACACGTCCCGATTCCACCGGCCCAGGTTCACTCCATTCAAGCAGAAGGCGGGGCCGCGGCAGGCGCCCGCATCTATGCCGACGAGTTGCAGCGAGCCGGGCACCTGGATCTCGCAGTACTGGGCGTGGGCGAAGACGGCCACACGGCCAGCCTGTTCCCGGGCAGGGACCTGGGTATTGCGGCGACGGCGCCGCTGGCGTTGCCAGTTTTCGACGCGCCTAAACCGCCCGCGGAGCGCGTAACTCTAAGCCTGGCCGCCCTGAACGCGGCGCGGTGGATCATCGTGCTTGCCGATGGTGAAGGAAAACGTGGCGCGATTGCGCAATGGCAGGCTGGCGAAGACCTGCCCGTGTCACGTCTCGCACCTGCAGAAGCGCTCATCGTGTTCCTGACGGCTGCCGCCACCCCGAATGGATCGGCGAATATGTCCCGGTAGGAGCGGCTTCAGCCGCGATTGCCATGCGCCCGTAGCCCCGGCGCTAGCGCGGGTTTTTGTCGCGGCTGAAGCCGCTCCTACCAAGAGACTGTCGACGCGAGCAGACGCGAAGGCGATTTGTTCCTGAGGGAGTTTTTCCGACCGAGGGAACAAATCGCCGATAGCGGCTGCGGGAACGCAGGGAACAGAACCGCACCACGCTTGCCGGTGAGGTAAACGTCACAGTCACCCCACTCCGCCGGCAGGGTCCATGGAACATTTTCTTCAGGTTTGTACTTCACCCGACCCCACTCACAGCGAAAATCCACCGGGTCGAGACGGCCCCGAATCGCGTCCAGGGAAATTTGCCGGCGCAGCAGGCGACGCGTCCACAACGGCTTGCCCGCCACGTCGGTCAGCGCACCCTGCACCTCAAGCACATTATTCGCGTTCACGAGTTCGCGCAGCGCCACCGCTGCATCAACCAGCTGCGGATAGTCGTCGAGTGAACCCGGCTGGCGCTCGAGCCGGCTGTAGATCATCAGAGCGCCGGCATGATCATTGGCGCGCAGCCTCAGCACGAACATCTTGCGCAGCGCGGCCACGTAGAAGTCTTTGTCGAGATAGGCCACGCCGCCACGGGTGGCCCGCTCCAGGCCCGCCAAGGCCTTCGCATCATCACTGGAGGCCTCGCCAATCAGGCCGTACAGCGCCCACAGTCGCGCCGTCTCATAAAGATTCCAGCCGTCGAAATCGGCGAGGCTCTGCCACTCCTGTTCGGCGCCCGCGTAGTCGCCTTCGGCCAGGCGCTCCGAGGCCCGCGTGTAACCCTCGCGAAAGCGCAGGCTCGCACCGCGACGGGGCAGGTCCATCGCAAAGGTCAGGACCAGCCGCGTCTGACGCTGCTCCACCGGTTCTCCGTCCAGGGTGGCCGGCTCGTAGCGCCAGCTCCTGACTGCGCGCAGGGCCGCCTTGTCGAAGTCGGCTTCACCGCTGGAATCTTCGATGAGGGAATCCACGACGGTACCGTTCTTGCGGATCATGAAGCTGAGCATTACCCAGCCTTCCTGGCTGCGGCGCCTGGACGCGCCCGGATACTTCGGCGGCGTCTGCTTGAGAATCTGGGCCCGCGTTCCCTCGTAACGGGGCGCGCTCGCCGCCTGGCTCCACGCGGCAGAACTGAAAACGGCACTGACAGCGGCCAGGCAGAGGCCTGCCGACCCGGTGAGCAGGGAGGTCAGTAGATCTTCTCCAGGGCCCGCAGCACGTCGCGGCGGCTGATCTGGCCCACGAGTCGCTGCCGCTCCATGACCGGGAAGCGTCGCAGCTTGCTCTCCATGAACTCCTCCGCCAGATTGACGATGCTGTCGTCTGCATCCACCGTCTTGACGCCGTGGCTCATGTACTCGTTGACGCTGCCGCCCAGTTCCCCGTGATAGCTGGCCTGTATCGCAATCGGCAGGCAATCGGATTCGGACAGCATGCCCACCACGTTGCCGCGCAGGTCTACCACGGGCAGGCCGGGCCGGGCAAGCTTCAGCCCGCTCCGCCGCGCCGCCGCGTGCAAGGCCTGCTGCAGGCAGAGCAGCGGCTGCCGCCGTCAACGCCCACCAGCGACCCGCAGCTGCCACGTATCGCGCTGCGCCCGAACAGGCGACCAATAGCCATCGCAGCAAAGGTCATCAGCATCACGAGCAAGCTGATCAGGAATACCGCCACGGTCAGCCTCCAAAATCGTCAAGCATGATATTTTCCCGCTCCACACCGAGATCCTCGAGCAAATCGATCACCGCAGCGTTCATGACCGGCGGGCCGCAAAGGTAGTACTCGCAGTCTTCCGGCGCGGGATGATCCTTCAGGTATTCCTGGTTGAGCACCTTGTGGATGAAACCAGTGTATCCGTCCCACTGATCTGCCGGCAACGGCTCGGACAGGGCCACGTGCCAGTCGAAGTTGTCGTGCTCTGCAGCCAGCTGATCGAAATCTTCCACGTAGAACATCTCGCGCTTGCTGCGGGCACCGTACCAGAAGGTGATCTTGCGCTGTGTATGCAGGCGCCGCAGCTGGTCGAATATATGGGAGCGCATGGGCGCCATCCCGGCGCCACCGCCAACGAAGACCATTTCCTTGTCCGTGTCTCGCGCATAGAACTCGCCGTAGGGGCCGAAAATCTTGACCTGGTCGCCGGGTTTCAGCCCAAAAATGAATGATGACATTGCACCTGGCGGCACGCTGTTCCATGCGGCTGGCGGCGGGGTTGCGATCCGCACATTCAGCATAATGATGTCCCGCTCCGCGGGATAATTCGCCATGGAATAGGCACGCACGACGGGCGCTTTAACTGATGCGTGCAGATCCCAAAGCTTGTAGCGATCCCACTCGTCCCGGAATTCGTCATCGATGTCGATGTCCTTGAAGTCCAGTTCGTAGGGCGGGCACTCGATCTGGATGTAACCGCCGGCCTCAAAATCCAACGACTCACCCTCAGGCAGCTCGAGAATCAGCTCCTTAATGAAGGTGGCGACGTTATGGTTCGAACGCACCTTGCAGCTCCACTCTTTCACGCCGAAGACTTCGTCCGGCACGACAATCTTCATGTCGTGCTTCACGGTGACCTGGCAGGCCAGGCGCTCGCCTTCGCGCGCCTCGCGCTTCGAAATCAGGGACTCCTCCGTGGGCAGGATTGAACCGCCGCCTTCGAGTATCTTGCACTTGCACTGCCCGCAAGTGCCGCCGCCGCCGCAGGCAGAGGCGAGGAAAAGCTGCGCATCACCGAGCACCGTCAACAGCTTGTCGCCTACCGGAACGTGCAGCGTGCGCTCGTCGTTTATCAGCAGGTCGACGTCGCCGGAGGGCACCAGCCGGCTGCGGGCCGCCAGGATAAAGGCCACCAGCAGCATGACCACCGCAGTGAACAAGACAACGCCGAGGACGATTTCCTGCATGACCTTCTATTGACCCGTCAGAGCTGAATGCCGGAAAAGGCCATGAAGCCGAGGGACATCAGGCCAACGGTAATGAACGTGATTCCCAGGCCCTGCAAGCCCTCAGGCACGTCGCTGTACTTCAGTTTCTCGCGAATACCCGCGAGCGCAACGACAGCGAGGGCCCAGCCGATGCCGCCGCCGAGACCAAAGATCACGCTCTCGCTGAAGTTATACGTACGCTCCACCATGAACAGCGATGCGCCCAGAATGGCGCAGTTCACCGTAATCAGCGGCAGGAAAATACCCAACGCGTTGTACAGCGCCGGGAAGTAGCGGTCGAGCACCATCTCCAGCACCTGCACCAGGGCAGCGATAACGCCGATGTAGCTGATCAGGCCAAGGAAACTCATGTCGACATCCGGCAGGCCGGCCCAGGCCAGCGCCCCCTTGTCGAGCAGGAACTGGAACAACAGGTTATTGACCGGCACCGTGATCACCATGACCACCACTACCGCAATGCCAAGGCCGAAGGCGGTCTCGATGCGCTGCGAAACGGCGAGAAATGTGCACATACCCAGGAAGAAGGCCAGCGCCAGGTTCTCGACGAAGACGGAACGAACGAACAGGCTAATGAGATCTTCCATCACAGCACTTCCTGGCGGTGAATCGAATGAATCTGGAATTCTTCCGGCTCGACCTGCTCGCGCTTCCAGGTACGGATGCCCCAGATCATCAGGCCGATGATGAAAAACGCGCTGGGCGGCAGCAACAGCAGGCCATTGGTCACATACCAGCCGCCGTCCTGCACCGGGTCCAGAATCACGATGCCAAGCAGGCTGCCGGCGCCAAACAGTTCGCGTATCGCCCCCACAACGATCAGCACCAGGCTGTAGCCCAGCCCGTTACCCAGCCCGTCGAGCAGACTGATGCCCACTGGGTTCTTGCTGGCGAAGGCCTCGGCCCGACCGAGCACGATGCAGTTAGTGATGATCAAGCCGACGAACACCGACAGCGTGCGCGACGCCTCGAAGGCGAAGGCCTGCAACAGCTGGTCTACAACAATCACCAGCGACGCGATAATCGTCATTTGCACGATGATCCGAATGCTGCTCGGCATGTGATTGCGGATGGCGCTCACGGCGCCGTTCGAGAACACGCAGACTATGGTCAGAGCTACACTCATTATTAATGAATTCAATAGGTTAGTGGTTACCGCCAAGGCCGAACAAATGCCCAGCATTTGCAGCGTAATGGGGTTGTTATCCACCAAAGGATCAATCAGAACCTTGCGCGGTGACGCGTCCATGTCAGGCTCCTTGCTTGCGCAAATAATCGAGGAACGGACCGAAGCCCGACTGGCCGAACCAGAAGGCAATCATGTTGGACACCCCGTTGCCGGTGAGCGTCGCGCCCGCCATCCCGTCCACTTCGTGCGTTGCGTACGGACTCGCGGGATCCACACGGCCGCGGATGACACGCAGCCGCGGCTGCCCCGTTGCATCAAAAACCTGGCGACCCACCCACTGCGCCCGCCAGGCAGGGTCTTCGATCTCGTCGCCGAGGCCGGGCGTCTCGGCGTGCTCGTAGAAGTTGATCGAGGCTACCGTATTGAAGTCACCATCGAGCGCAATGAACGCAAACATCGTGGACCAGAGCCCGTACGCACGCACCGGCAGAATAATCCGGCTGATGTTGTTGCCGTTGCGCAAAATGTACACGCGCGCATAACGTTCGCGCCGATTGATGCCGGCGACATCGGTGTTCTCCGGAATCTCGTCGCTCAGCTTCGGGTCACGCTCGGCAGCTCGCGGGTCAAAGGTGCGCGGATCCACTGCATCCGTGAAGCGACCCGCATCCAGATCCACCATCCGCTGCTCGATTTCCCGGAACAAGCGATTAACCTGCGCATCGTCGTCATCCTCTGCAATCAGGCCTGCAGCCAGCAGCACGTTACGACGCAGGAATTCCTGCTGCTGTGCCACCTGCATTGGCGCCAGCAGGACCGCGGCGGCCGACACCATCAGTGAACACACCAGACACAGGCTCACGGCAACGAACACGATCTTGCGCGAGTCGTCGTTCGGCAGATCGAGTAGGCGGCGAATCACGACGACACTCCCCTGAAACGCCTCGCGCGGCGGCGCACGTTTAGCTGCACGACCACGAAGTCGATGACCGGTGCAAACAGGTTCGCAAACAGGATCGCGAGCATGATCCCCTCCGGGTACGCCGGATTGACTACGCGTATCAGCACGGTCATGACGCCGATCAACGCCCCAAATACCCAGCGGCCCGCGTTGGTCATGGCGGCACTGACCGGATCTGTGGCCATGAACACCATGCCGAAGGCAAATCCGCCGAGTGCTAAGTGCCACTGCCAGTCCACGGCAAACATCGGGTTGCTGTCGCTGCCGACGGCATTCAGCAACAGCGTGGTAGCGACCATACCGAGGAACACTCCCGCCATGATGCGCCACGAAGCTACGCGCGTGTAGATCATGAACACCGCGCCGATCAGGCAGGCCAGGGCCGACGTGGAACCCATTGCGCCCTGGATATTGCCGAGGAAGGCATCACGCAGTGTCACGCCGGCAGACGCCAGGCCCGCCAGCCCACTGCTGGCGGCCACGGCCAGCGGCGTCGCGCCGCTGAACCCGTCGACGGCGGTCCAGACCGCATCGCCGCTAAGGTCCGCCGGGTAGGCGAAAAATAGAAAGGCCCGGCCAGCCAGGGCCGGGTTCAGGAAGTTCTTGCCGGTGCCGCCGAAGACCTCTTTCGCGATCACGACACCGAAGCTGATGCCCAGCGCAACCTGCCACAGCGGAATCGTCGGCGGCAAAATCAACGCGTAGAGGGCCGAGGTCACGAAAAAGCCCTCGTTCACCTCGTGATTGCGCACGCCGGCGAACAATACCTCCCAGAAGCCGCCCGCGGCCATGGTTACGGCGTACACCGGCAGGAAATACAGGGAGCCATGCCAGAAACAGTCGAAGATATTCGCCGGGTCGTAGCCGTAGCCAAACCAGGCCAGTACTTGACCGCGCCAGCCCGGTGCTGCCGCGACGTCCATGGCCTGCATCGCCAGGTTGGCCTGGTAGCCGGTGTTCCACAGGCCCACGATCGTAGTCGGCACCAGCGCCAGCACGACGTAGATCATGACGCGCTTCAGATCGATGCCGTCGCGCAGATGCGGCGAGGTGCGGGTTACGTCCGGCGGCGAGTAAAAGATGGTATCGACCATCTCGTAGATCACATGCAGCTGCTCGTAGCGCCCGCCCTTGGCGAACAGGGGCTCGAGACGGTCCAGCCAACGTCGCAAGCCGCGCATCAGCCTTCTTTCTCAATGATGTCGAGGTTCTCGCGCAGGGCCGGCCCGTAGTCGTACTTGCCCGGGCACACGAAGGACATCAGGGCCAGGTCTTCTTCATCGAGCTCCAGGCAACCGAGCTTCTGCGCCGCCTCGGTGTCCTGCACTACCAGCGAGCGCAGCAACTGCGTCGGCAGCAGATCCTGCGGCATCATGGATTCATAGACGCCGATGGGCACCATCGCCCGCGGGCTGCCGTTCTGGGAGGTGTTCAACGCAAACTTGCGCTTTGGGAACAGACTGGAAACAAAGATTCGCGTGGCGGAAAACTTGCGCCGCCCCGGGCGAATCCAGCCGAACAACTCACGCTCGCGGCCCTCCGCCAGCACGCTGAGCTGATTGTGATAGCGCCCCAGGTACGCGGCCGAGCCGACGGCGCGGCGACCGGACAGCACCGATCCCGAGATCACGCGGCACTCCACCGGCGGCAATTCATCGCCAATCAGGTCATCTACATTCGCGCCAACTCGCGTGCGCAGCAGCCGCGGTTTCTCGATCATCGGGCCGCCAACGGCGATGATCCGCTCCGTCCACAACACGCCCTCTGTAAATAGCTTGCCGATGGCGATCACATCCTGGTACCCCACGGTCCATACAGAGCGTTCCAGGCTCACGGGCTCGAGAAAATGAATGTGCGTGCCGGCCAGGCCCGCCGGATGCGGGCCATAGAACTCGGCAACAGCGACCTGCACGCTCTCCGGCACGGGCAACCGGGCCCCGGGGGCCTGGCTCACATGCACCTTGCCGTGGGTCAGTGTCGTCAGTATCTCGACACCAGCGCGGAAACTCTCCGGCTGCTCGGCGATAATCAAAGCCGGATCGGCGGCCAGCGGGTTCGAATCCATCGCGGTCACGAAAATCGCGGCCGGTTCCGCGTCGGCCGCCGGAATCTTGCTGAACGGCCGCGTGCGGAAAGCAGTCCACAATCCGGACTCCAGCAGCCGGTCCACCACAGTGCCACGATCCAGCGCGACAAGGCTGTGCCCCCGGAGGGTCGGAAATGCTTCCGCCGACTGGTCTTCCCCGTCGAGGCGCACCACGACCGATTGCAGCATGCGCCGCTGGCCGCGATTGATGCCCGTAACCTCGCCGCTGCCGGGGGCCACAAAGCGCACACCGGGCATTTTCTTGTGCGTGAACAGGCACTGGCCGAGGCGAACGCGATCGCCCACCTGCACCTCGAGCGCCGGCCGAAGGCCATGGTAATCCACGCCAACCAGCGCCACGGACCGCACTTTCGGCGCGTCAACGATGCGTTGCTCGGGCGCTCCGGCCAGCGGTATATCGAGACCGCGACGCAGCTTGAAACTGGTGGACATCCAGAGCGTACTTCTTTGTAGAGTTACCCGAACGAGATCATAGTTAAGGGTTCTACCCGTAGCCATAGTGACTTCCCTCTATTCCAGGCTCAGCGGGGGCGGGCTCAGCCTCTGCTGCCTCGCCCTCGGCCTGCTGGCAGGCGGCTGCGACGGCGGGTCGCCGCCCGAGCCCCTGCGCGGCGCCACGATGGGCACGGGCTATACGGTCAAAGTGGCGGCCCTGCCGGCCGGGCTGCAGGCCCTGCAACTCCAGGCCCTCATCGACACGGAGCTGGCAGCCGTCAATTCGGCCATGTCCACCTATGACCCGGAGTCGGAGATTTCGCGCTTCAACGCGTTCCGCAGCGACGAGTGGTTTGCTGTCAGCCCGGCGCTGGCGGCCATCGTGGCCACCGCGCAGGACATCGCCGCCACGACGGGCGGCGCCTTCGATAGCACCGTGGGGCCGCTGGTCGAGACCTGGGGATTCGGCACGGCCGGCAGCCGCGATGCGCCGCCCCCGACCGCTGAGATAGACACGGCGCTGGCGGCTATCGGTTTCCGGAAACTGTCGGTGCGGCTGGAACCACCGGCGTTGCGCAAGACCATCGCCCGCCTGCAAGTCGACCTCAGCGCCATCGCCAAGGGTTACGGGGTGGATCGCATCGCGGCGGCCCTCGAGGCGGCCGGCGTCGACAACTACCTGGTGGAGATCGGCGGCGAACTGCGCACGCGCGGCCGCCGCCACGACGGTGCGATGTGGCGGGTCGGCATTGAGCAACCCGAACCGGGCGGGCGCCGGGTGCAGCTCGCTTTGCCAATGCACCGCAACGGTGCGGTTGCCACCTCCGGCGACTATCGAAACTTTTTCGAAACAGATGGCCAGCGCTACGCCCACATTATCGACCCGCGGACCGGCGCACCGGTAGACCACGAACTCGCTTCGGTTACCGTGATCGCCGACAACTGCGCGATGGCCGACGGCTGGGCCACCGCGCTGAGCGTGCTGGGCCCGGGCGAAGGCTATCAACTGGCGGAAAATGCAGGCCTTGCCGCACTCTTCATCGAACGCCGCGGCGAAGTGTTCGAAGATAGAACGACAAGCGCCTTCGATGCGTGGCTCGCGGCGGGCGACCAAATCCAACAGGAGACCGCAAACGATGATTGACCACACAGGCCTGATCGTCAGCTCCGGCGAGCGAAGCCGGGATTTCTACACCCGGGCGCTGGCGCCACTCGGCTACAGCTTGGTGGAGACCCATGACGGCGCGGCGGCATTCGGGCCACCGGGCATGCCGCTGTTCTGGATCTACGAAGGCCCGAACCCGCACACCCAGGTTCATATCGCGCTGTCGGCTGCCAATCGCGACGGCGTCGACCGCTTCCATGCCGCTGCGCTCGCCGCAGGCGCCACGGACAACGGCGCGCCGGGACTCCGACCCGAGTACCACGAGCACTACTACGGTGCCTTCGTGCTGGATCCGGACGGCAATAACATCGAGGCGGTTTGTCACCGGCCAGAATAGAGCGCTGGCGGTCCGGTGACACGGCGCGAAGAAGATTCTCTTCCAGGCTAAACCTCACTCGCACATCCATGTCCGATGGAGGTTAAGCCCGGAAGACACTCTGCCCCGCGCCACAGCGCCCGACCACCGCCCCTGAAGACCCGCCTGGATTGGCTGAACACCACCTATCTACCAGTAGCGCATTCAAGCACGCTAAAGTGGCAGTTGTGCGATAACCAAGGAGAACGCGTGCAGCGCAACCGGATTCCCTTTGCCATCGCCCTGCTCTGCGCGGTGCCAGCGTATCTGCAAGCCGACCAGTGGGCGCACTACGGCGGTGATGCCGGCGGCGGGCAGTACTCCAGTCTCGACCAGATCGACGTGAACAACGTGAGCGAACTGGAGGTGGCGTGGCAATACCGCAGCGGGGAACTGGAGCGGCGCACGGAGTTCCAGAATGCGACAGCCAAAGTACAGGTGAACCCGATCCTGTTGCCGGAGGTTGCGGGCGGGCACCTGATGATCTGCACGCCTTTCAACCGGCTGATTGCGCTGGACCCCGGCAACGGCAAAGAGCGCTGGGTGTACGACCCTGAAATCCGGATCGGCGGCTACGCGTCGCCCGCGGACCCGGAGGGCCTGGCCAGTCCGGCCTTTAACAACTGCCGTGGGGTGGCCTACCGCGAAGACCCACGTACGTCGGTCGATTCTGACTGCCGGCACCGCGTGCTGATGGCGACGCACGACCTGCGGCTGATCGCCGTGGACGCGGTCAGCGGCCAAGCCTGTAAAGGTTTTGGCGACGCCGGCACAGTAAATGTCGAACCACTGGTGTTGGAGGCGGACCCGCCAGCGGCCATCGGCGAGGTGAAGTTTCCGTCGCCCCCCGTGATCGTGAACGACGTGGTCGTCGTGGGCTCGTCGGTACGCGACAACCACCGGTACAACGCGCCGAGCGGGGCGGTGCGGGCCTTCGACTTGCACAGCGGCGAGTTACGCTGGACCTTCGACCCGGTGCCGCGCGATCCAAAAGATCCCCAGTACCGGAACTGGACGGCGGAGGCCGCTCGCCGAACCGGCGGCGGCAATGTCTGGGGCCTGATGAGCGTGGACGAAGCTCGAGATCTCGTGTTCCTGCCCACGTCCGGGCCGTCACCGGACTTCTACGGCGGCACGCGGCCGGGCGACAACCGTTATGCCGATTCCATCGTCGCGTTGCGGGGCAAGACCGGCGAGGTGGTCTGGCACTTCCAGACGATTCACCACGACGTCTGGGATTACGACAACGCCGCGCAGCCCACGCTGGCGGAACTGGAACGCGACGGCGTGCCGTTCCCGGCGGTTATCCAGGCTACCAAGACGGGGATGCTGTACATCTTTCACCGCGAAACCGGTGAGCCCTACTTCCCGATCGAAGAGCGGCCGGTGCCGCAGGACGGGGTGCCCGGTGAGCAGCTGTCGCCGACTCAGCCCTTTCCCGTAAAACCCCCGCCACTGGTACCCCACGGCTTTGCTGCGGACGACTTCTGGGGTATCTCTTTCCTGGATCGTGGCCAGTGCCGAAAGAAATACGGCGCCTACCGGATGGGGAAAATCTTCACGCCACCCAGCCTGCAGGGCACGATTATTTCGCCGTCCACGGCCGGTGGCGTGAACTGGGGTGGCGTGGCCGTGGACCCGCGCTCGAAGCTGCTGGTTGCGAAGGTGCTGCGCATGGCGCACTTCGCCCAGCTGATCCCGGTGGAGGAACTGCCGGCCGGGACCGAAGCCGCCGGCGAAAATGTGATGGGTGCGCCGAAGCCGCTGCTAGGCACCCCGTACGCGCTGAAGCAGGGCCCTGTCGTTTCACCGATGTTCACGCCCTGCTCCCCGCCACCGTGGTCGGCCGTGGTGGCCGTGGACCTGGAAGCCGGCGAGATCGCCTGGCAAAGCACATTGGGTTCCCTGGAGACCTTGATGCCCATCCCGTTGCCCCTGCACTGGGGCACCGCCAGCTTCGGGGGGCCGATCGTTACCGCCGGTGGGCTGATCTTCATCGGCGCCACGCAGGACAACCGGTTTCGCGCTTTCGACCTCTACACCGGTGAGGAACTGTGGAGCGCCGTGCTGCCCACCGGCGCCTTCGCGGTGCCAATGACCTACGAGGTGGCAGGGCGACAGTTCGTCGTCATTGCGGCCGGTGGCCATCCGTTCATCTACCCGCGACCCGGTGACTACCTGACGGCCTTCGCGCTACCCGAAGCCACGCGTTCAGGCCCGGGCAAATCAGAATAGCCTGCCGCGCCGAATAAGTTGGTGACCATGGCGGAGAAGGAACACAACTGGACCGACCGGCTGCTGCTGGTGGCCGGCGTCACGCTGTTTGCGATCGGCCAGTCGCTGAACTTCATCATCGTCGCACCCATGGCGCGGGCCACGGGGCTGACGGAACAGCAGTTCGGCCTCGCGTTCACGATCGCGAGCCTGCCGATGATCTTTGCCGCACCCTTCTGGGGCCGCCGCAGCGATGTACTGGGCCGCAAACCGGTGTTCATAATGGGTTTGGTGGGCAGCGGGCTAGGCACCTGGCTGCTGGCCTTCACCCTGAAGCAGGGCATGGCCGGGGCGCTGTCCACGCTGGGCCTGTTGGTCGCGATCACCGGTGCGCGAACGTTTTACGGCCTGACCTCGTCGGCCATTTACCCTTCTGCGGCGGCCTACATCGCGGACGTCACCACCTACGAGAACCGGGCGAAGGGCATGGCGCTGATCGGCAGTGCGAACAGCCTCGGGGCGATAATAGGCCCACTACTGGCCGCCGGGCTGGCATTCGCCGGGGCGCTGGTGCCTATGTATGCAGCCGCGAGTTTTTGCGTACTCGGCGCGGTGGCCGCCGTGTTCCTGCTGCGCGAACCTGCCGTGCACAGCGAAGGTCGCCGCAAGAAAAGCTCAGACCTGAAATGGTGGGACCCCAGGCTGAGACCCTTCCTGATCATCTGGGCCTGTTTTTTCCTGGTGTTCATTTCCCTGAACCTGTTGACGGCCTTCTATATCGAGGACGCACTCGGGGTCACCGACAGGACGCGCGTGATCCGGATCGCGAGCCTGGTGCTGATCAGCATGGCAGTGGTGATCACCGTCGTGCAGGGCGTAATCCTGCAGATCTGGCGGGTGTCTCCGCGCATCCTGCTGCGGCTCTGTGGCCCGGCTTTCTGCATTGGCCTGCTGCTGATCGCTGTCGCGAAAAGCGTTCCGGTGCTCGCGGCGGGTTTTGCGTGGTTCGGCCTGTCATTCGCGTTCGCGACGCCCGGCATCAACGGCAGCGCGAGCATGGCCATGGAGCCGCATGAGCAGGGGGCCGCGGCGGGCTACCTGAGTGCGTCGAACACCGTGGGTGCGATCGCATCGCCGCTGGTGGGCACCAGCATCTACCAGATTGCCCCCAGTGCGCCGTTCTTCGCCGGCGCGGCATTGTTCTTCGTGCT
>CAMYJV010000061.1 GCA_947258805.1 uncultured Gammaproteobacteria bacterium
ACGGCAACCTGCACCCGTGACGCAGGCACGTCAGACTTCGCCGCTACGTCGGCGGCCGATTTCATCGGCGGATTGGAAGTGCGGCTGAGTGTGCCCGACAGCATCCACAGGCCAACCAGGCACGCCACGAATACGGCCAGGATCCATGGGCGCCGCTGCACAGCGTTGCGTATGTTCATACTCGATTCTCGACAGAAGTTGTTGCCCCGCGGCGCGAGCCTTTGCCCTGGCGGGTTTCGTGGCGCGCTTCCTTCAGTAGCGTCGGCCCGTGTTCTTCAATGTAGGCCGCCGCAGCTTCGGCCAGCGTTGCGCCAAAGCCGGCAACGAATTTTGCGCCGGCACCCAGCTCACGGTCGTTAGCCGCCACGTTGTGAATGTGCGCGACAGTGGCGCGCAGCTCCGTCAGGCGACTGTCGAGGAGCTCGGTCAGTCGCTCTGCATCCATCCGCTCGGCGAAGTAGATCATCGCCAAAAATTCCGAGCGGAGCTTGTGCTGTGGATTCACTTTGGCCAGGGCCTGGCCAAATGCAAGCCGGCCCGCTGGCGTAATCGCGTAGACCTTCCGGTCCGGCTTGCCCTGCTGCGCGATTTCCTCGCACTCGACGTAGCCCGCCGCCGCGAGGTCAGCCAGCGCCGGATAGATCGAGCCGTATCCGGCCGGGAAAAAGTGCTTGAACAGCGACTCGAATTCCTTCTTCAGGTCGTAGCCGCTGGCCGGCTGAAAACTCAGCAGGCCCAGGCAAAGCGTCTTCACATCCATGCGGTCACTCCGTCGGTGTCGGCCATCGGCGCTTTATATATCGGTCCGATAGTCTATATCGAAGCGATACTGTAGCCGGTGGCGAGGCGATGCCGCTACCACGGAAGTCCGTTCCCACCGCCGATCCGGGCGCGTGCGCAGTGAAATAAAAAACATATAAAACAGGATATTAACGAATAAAATTCGACAGATTCCTCCGCCCCGCAGGGCTTGTAACTTTTTGTAACGCTTTCACTTTGCTGTCGCGGCTAAAGCCGCTCCCACAGGGGAGGGGGGAATCAAACCCCGGTAGGAGCGGCTTCAGCCGCGATTCTTCGGCCTACCAACGCGCAGGCAGTGGCCAGCGAATAAAACCCCGGTGGGAGCGGCTTTAGCCGCGATTCTTCGGCCCGCCAACGCGCAGGCAGTGGCCAGCGAATAAAACCCCTGGTAGGAGCGGCTTTAGCCGCGATTCTTCGGCCTGGCAGCGCTCAGGCGGTTTTGGCCGTGAGCCGGTTCAGGCTGAAACGCCCGGTGGTCTTGAACATGTCGTCGGCTGGCAGCATGCGGACCCGGTTGCGGCCGCCTTCCTTGGCGGCGTAGCAGGCCGCGTCCGCAGCCTTCAGCACGCTCGAGGCGGTGTGCCTGCCGGCGCGGCCATAGGTCAGGCCGATGCTCGCGCCAATGGAATAGATCTGCCCCTCGAATTCCAGCCGCAGGTTGGCGATGTCGCGGCGCACGTGCTCGGCAATCTCCAGCGCGCGTTCTGCCGGGCAGCTCTCCAGCAGCAGCCCGAACTCGTCACCGCCGATTCGCGCCGCGGTGTCCCGGGACCGGGTGTGGGCGCGCAGAATGCGCGCTACCGCCTGCAGCATGGCGTCGCCGGCGGCATGTCCGCCGCTGTCGTTCACCACCTTGAACAGGTCCAGGTCGATGAACATCAGGCAGAATTCCTGCCCCGGCGCTTCCCGGGGTTCGGTCAGGCGTTCCAGCCGGCGCTGAAATTCCCCGTGGTTGATCAGATCCACCAGGCTGTCGTGGGTGGCCTGGTGGTGAAGGGCCCTGGCGAGGCGCGCATTTTCTGCCTGCAGTTCGAGCATGCCCTTCAGCATGTCGCCGGACTGGCCGGCAATGCGGCTCATCACGAGCATGAATATCGCCACCAGCAGCGCCATCAATTGTTCCTCGTACAACCCGGTGGTCATCATGCGAATAACCAGAGGCGTCAAAGTTGGCACCGCGAACATCAGGAAGCCGTGGGGCAGCGGCGAATACACCGTCACCGCGCCGGCACACAAGCCGCTGAGCACGAAGACCAGGTACAGCTGATGGACGAGCGAATCCGCGGGAAACAGAAAAACAGATAGCGCACCCCACGTGACTCCCGAGGCCACGAGAGCGCCTGCGAACCAGTTCCGCCAGGTCCGCGGATTGTGCGTTTCGGGGTGGCGGCTGTAGAGCTGCTGCAGCATCAGCCTGGCCAGGGTGATCACCATGACAGCGCCAAACCACAGCAGCAATCCATCCCTCGGCACCGTGGTCCAGAGCAACAGGACGCTGGCCGCGGCGCATGCTGCAGTGCCGGCAAGGGCCAGCATGGTATTGCGGCCCAGCAACGCCAGCTGCTGGCGGGGAATCCAGTGTGGGTCCTCCCCGACGCTGTGAAACGGTAGTTCGTCTGTGTCCAGGTGTGTCTTCATCAGGCGGGATCCGGCGACTGGCCATAATCTCCCACCCAGCGACGTGGCGGCGTGACCGCAGTCTCAGTCCCGGGGGGGCCGATGGCCACGACTTTCGCTATACTGTGAATATGAGATTCCTATGCAGGTTCAGTGGCTTGGCCGCCTTGCTGCTGGCCGGCGCAACGCCGGTGGCGATGGCGGACAGTGTCGTGACCTTCGGCACCAATCCTCATCTTGCCGACGGCGCCCGGGCGCTGTTTGTCCGTGACTACGACAGCGGCATCGAACTGACGCTGAAGGGCCTCAAGAGCGAGATCGCCGCGGGCAAAAGAACCGCAGCGCTGAGCAATCTCTGTGCAGGGTACGTGGGCGCCGAGCGTTACGAGGAAGCCATTGTGGCCTGCACCGAGGCGATTGAACTGCGGGCGACCAACTGGCGCGCGTATAACAATCGGGCGATTGCGCATATGGGCAAGGGCAACTACGCGGCTGCGCGCCGGGATGTCGCCGCCGGCCTGGCGCTGCACCCGGACTCGCGACAATTGACTAAAGTGCAGGTCATGATCCAGGCTCGCGACCCGGTGTTGCTGGCCGACAATGATTAAGTGTTTTTACCTATCCGCCGTCCGCCGCCGCGTTGCTAGTATCCGCTGCGTCGCCAGGACGATCCATACCCAGATCATCTCCGTCAACGAATTAACACTCTGACCGGCGCGGAAATGCCGGTCCTAAGATTCATTCACTAGAGGATCAGCGCAATGCGTGATGAGAACATCTCCCGTCGTAACTTCCTGAAGAGCCTTGCGGTGGCCGTACCCGCCGGCAGCGCGTTGCTGCAGGTGGAAGTGGTGCATGCCGCAGACCTGCCCCAACTCGATCCGGCAGACCCGGCCGCCAAGGCCCTGTTGTATGTGCACGATGTGGCGGACGTGGACAAGTCGAACCCGATGGCCGCACGCTTCGAAGCCAGCCAGAATTGCGCCAACTGCGCGCAGATCCAGGGTGAAGACGGCGCCGAGTGGCGACCCTGCGGCATATTCCCGGGTAAGGTAGTGGCCGCGAACGGCTGGTGCAGCGTCTGGGCGCCGATGCCTTAGCTTCACTGCACGCTGACAAGAGCCGCGCCGCGCAGGTGGCGCGGCTTTTTTTATGGGTCGGTGGCGTGTGGCTTAGCCGCCGAAGCAGGCCAGCGGGTCGCGACACCGCGCCACCGCAAGTATGTAGCCCAGTGTGCCCAAGGCCGCGGCGAAGGCTACGGCCCGTTCAGTGCGGTTGCGGCCGCGGCGCAACGCAATGTGGCCGAGCAGGATGTAGACGACCAAGCCCACGACCTTGGCCGTGAGCCAGCCCGTGACGAAAGGGTACTGGCCGACGATCACCGCCAGCGTCAGCGCGCTGATGAACAGCACCGTGTCATTCACGTGCGGCGCCACGCGCACAAAGGGGTGTTGCAGCAATGGCGAGCCGCGGAGCATCCAGATGCCGCGCACAATGAACAGGCTCGCCGTGATGATCACTGCGCTGACATGGACGAACTTGACCGGCGTGAAGTAGTTCATTGCTGTCGACGCGCCGGCCTCAGGACGCTTGCAAGAAAGCCGTCGGATGCAGCGGCGCTACCTGAATGAGTTCGCCTGGCGCCACTTCATCGCGGCTCTCGTCGACGATTGCCCAGCAGTTGGCAGCAAGGAGCGGGCGCACCCGGAACGATTCCTGGCCGGGCAACAGCTCAACCTCGAGCTGCCCGGACGCGTTGACCGTCGCAGACGCTTTAGCGAAGAACCGCAGGCCCGGGCGCTTGCGGATTCGCTTGGTGCTCACGGCCGTGAACGTTTGCTCCGGCGCCAGCCCACGCAACGCGCGCAGGGCAGGGGCGACGAAAAAGCGCAGCCCCACGGCAACGGCCACCGGGTTGCCGGGCAAGCCGAGCAGCCAGCGATCATCGGGCAGCGATGCAAACAGGATGGGCTTGGCCGGGCGGATCGCGACCTTGTGAAACACTATCTCGCCGCCCGCGGCGGCGACGGCTGCCGGCACGCAGTCAAACTTGCCTGCCGATACGCCGCCGGTGGTCAGCACCAGTTCCGCCTGGCCTGCTGCGGCCTTGATCGCATCGGCCACGGCTGCCGGCGTATCGGCGGCCGAGTGCATGCCGGCCAGCCGGCCGCCCATCGGCGCCAGACCGGCCGCGAGATAAGGCCCGTTCGAGTCGCGAATCTGTCCCGTCCCGGTGGGCGCGCCTGCAGATGTCAGTTCGCCGCCGGTGGTGATCACGGCAACGGCTGGCAGCGGTCGCACGGCCACCGTATCCAGGCCGCCGGCCGCAAGGTTCATGACCGCTTCCGGCGTCAGGCAGGAGCCGGCCGGCAACAGCTCGTCGCCCTGCAAGAAGTCTTCACCGGCGCGGCGTACGTTCTTCCCGGCTTCGGCCGGCAATGCCACCTGCGCAAACCTGGCCCCTTCGGCATCGTCGCGCCAAGTGATGCGCTCAACCGGGACGACGGTGTCGGCGCCGGGCGGCATTGGCGCGCCGGTCATGATTTCCATGGCTTCGCCGGCAGCCACGCCGGTGTCCGGCCGGTGGCCGGCCGGTACGACCCCGGTTACCCGCAGCGATACCGGCCGCCCCTCGGCCGCAGCGACCAGGTCCGCCGCGCGCACGGCGATACCGTCCATGGCCGCATTGTCGAAATCGGGCACGTTCAGCCGGCTCAATACCGGCTCGCTGATTCCGGCGCCCACGGCCTCGCCTGGCGGGAGGGCCCGTGCGGGCAGGGGTTTCAGCGCAGCGACCAGGCGCTCGATGGCTTGCGGATAAGTGATCATGGGGCAGGCATCCGACCGACGGGCGCAGTGTAAGCCAGCTGTCGGACCGGGGGGAGTGCCGCAGGAAAGGCCCGGCGGCGCTTTATCTGTAGAATCTGGCCAAAATGCAGAACGATAGCCAGTGTTTCAGGAACTTCTCTTATGAGCAGCAATGAAAGCGGCGCCAGCGCGCCGGTCAGTGCCCCGGTAAGCGCAGTGGTGATCGGTGTCGAGAATCTCGATGCCTCACTCGAATTTTATGCAGGCACCTTAGGGTTGGAGGTTGCCGAGAGCCGCACCTGGCAAGGGCCTGCATTCGAGGGCTACTGGCACGTGCCCGCGGGCAGCGCAGCGCGGTGCGCCTTCCTCGAACACGGTGCTGATCCCGTCGGTCGCATTCAGCTCATGGAATTCGATGCGCCCGATCGAAAACTCGTCAGGCCACCGGAAATACGTCGGGCAACGGGGCTGTTCAATCTGAATATCTATGCCAGCGACATGGCGAGGGATTATGAGAAGCTCAAGTCGCAAGGTTTTAATTTCTGGAGCGAGCCGGCGCACAATAATTTCGGTCCGGCGGTAGGTGAAACCCTGGAAGCGCCTTTCGACGGTCCGGACGGGGTAGTCATCAACCTGATTCAACTGCTTTCGGATGATCCGAAAACGGTGATCGGGCATATCATCAATTTTATTTCCGAGTATGGCCGGACACCGACCGGCTTTACGTCGGTCGTCACCACGGCGCATGGCGTGCTGGACATGGAGAAAGCGCTGGCTTTCTATTACGGGCCGCTGAACATGTCCCTGTTCATCGAATCCGTGCTCGAGGGAGCAGAAACCAACCGTTCCCTGTGTCTGCCCGAGGAGTGTCGAACCCGGAGCGTGATCGTTCAGGGTGACCACGAGTACGGCAAAATCGCCCTGGCGACGCCGATCAACTACGAGGTCCCGGACCTGGCGCCCGCCGCCGTGCCGCCGAATATCGGCTATCTCGCCCAGTCCTTTCAGATCGACGACATAGACCAGGCCGCCAGCGCCTGTGCCGCCGTCGGCGCGGAAGAATTCTCGGCGCCGATGGAAATTGATCTGCCAGGCCGCGGCAAGTGCGCGTCAATGGTGGTCCGCAACCCGGGCAGCGGTGCGTTGCAGGAGCTGTTTCAGCCTGTCTAGCCTGGCCGAGGACTCGGGCCGTCGTCGGTCCGGTTGTCGGCTGCAGGGAGTGCAGTCGGTTTGGAAGGCCTGAATAGCATGAGCTGGCGATCCTGGCGCAACAGCAATTTGATATTTGCTAAAGGCCACAGGACCCTGAAATCATAGAATTACAGCCTGCGGGGGACTCGAGCCAGTCCCAGGACAATTCGGGTCAAAAAAGCTTGATTCAGCGGTAGGTACTCCATTGGTCACCTACCCCCGCCGGTTCCAGGAGAGTGAAATGAAACTATCGGTCATCCTATGGGGAATCCCGCAAGCAATGCGCACCTGTGCAGCCGTCTACCCCAAGTTTGCGGCATGCCTGAAAGAGCGTGATGCCATCGCCCAATTCCAGCTGCGCGACGAACCCAGGGGTCGCTGGATACAGCTCAAGAACGGCAAGATCTCTACCGGTAACGGCATTCACCACAACCCGGATTTCACTATCTTCTTCAAGAACAAGAAGATTGCTGCGAGCTTCCTGACGCCGCCGTTCGACCAGTTGGAGCGCATCGACGCGGCGAAGAACTTCAAAATTACGATGGCGGGCCCGGATGAACTGATCGTCTGGTTCATGCACCTGGTTTCGAGCATGGAATCGTATACCTGGAAGATGGGCACCGACATGGGAAATGGCGTGACGCGCTATACCAACGGTACCAACGGCGGACCGATCTTCGTCTACGTGAAAGACGGCAAAATCCTCCGCACGACGCCCATGGATCTGGCCGACGACGATGCAGGGTCGTACACCATCGAGGCTCGCGGCAAGACATTCACACCGCCGCGCAAGACCACGCTGGCAGCTCACGGCCAGTGCCAGAAGTCCATGGTGTATTCAAAGAGCCGGATTTTGAAGCCCATGAAGCGAGTGGATTTCGATCCCAATGGCGATCGCAATATCCAGAATCGTGGCAAGTCCGAGTTCGTGGAAATCAGTTGGGACGAAGCCCTGGACATCGTCAGTAACGAAATCAAGCGTTGCAAGGCCGCTGGCCCCGGGGCCATCGCGGTAGCCAACGGTTCGCACCACCAGTGGGGCAATCTCGGCCACTACCTCAGTGCCTTCAACCGTTTCTGGAATCTGGTTGGCGTGACCAAGCTGATGCACAGCCCCGACAGCTGGGAAGGCTGGTTCTGGGGCGCGCAGCATCACTGGGGCAATAGCATGCGACTAGGTGCCGCGGAGCCCTACGGAACCGTCGAAGACTGTCTGAAAGAAGCCGAGATGATCGTGTTCTGGTCGAGCGACCCGGATGCGACCTACGGTTTCGAAGGCACGCAGCGACGCCGCTGGGCCAAAGAACTCGGCATCAAGATGGTGCACATCGATCCGTTCCTGAACCATACGGCCGCACACCTTGGCGGCAAGTGGATTTCACCGAAGCCGGGTACCGATACGGCCTTTGCCCAGGCGCTGACCTACGTCTGGATTACCGAGGGCACGTACGACAAGGAATTTGTCGAGAAGCGCACCACCGGTTTCGACGAGTGGAAGGAGCATGTCCTCGGCGAGGACGACGGCATTCCGAAGACGCCCGAGTGGCAGGAACAGGAAACCGGCGTTCCTGCACGCGATTGCCGTGCGCTCGCGCGCGAGTGGGCAAAGAAAAAGACCTATATCGGCGCGGGCGGCTGGGGTTGCGGCCTGGGCGGTGCCTGCCGTGGGCCGACCGGCTCACAGTGGGCGCGGATGATGACCATCCTCGGCGCCATGCAGGGCATGGGCAAGCCGGGCTCCAACTTCGGCAACCTGCAGTTCGGCGCGCCGGTGGACATGAACTTCTACTTCCCCGGTTACGCCGAGGGCAGCATGTCAGGCGACCTGGCCTACAGCGCCAACTCGACCAACAACTACCAGCGCATGCCGCACATCGTGACCATGAACTCGGTCAAGCAGGTTATCCCGCGAATGTGGCTGCCTGAAGCCATCATGGGCCAGCCGAAGCTGGGTTACGTCACCGCGGTTGACTCGGTGGTGGGGCAATTCTTCCCGATCGGCTACCCGTCGCCGGGGCACGTGCCGGTGCAGATGATCTACAAGTACGGCAGCTCCTCGCTGGGTACCCAGGTGGACGCGAACCGGTGGATCAACATGTACCAGCATGAGAACCTGAAGTTTGTCGTGAATCAGTCTGTCTGGATGGAAGGCGAGACCAGATTCGCCGACGTCATTCTGCCAGCCTGCACGGTGTTCGAGCGCTGGGACCTCGGCGAGTGGTACAACGTGGGTCCAGGCTACGTGCATCACATGTATTCGATGAACAACCACCGCGTGATCTCGATGCAGCACAAATGCATCGAGCCCCTCGGCGAGTCCAAGTCGGACTACGACATCTTCCTGGCCATCGCCGAGAAGCTCGACCTGGGTGCCGTTTACTCTGAAGGCGGCAATTCCGAGCTGGAGTGGTGCAAGCGCGCCTACGAGTCTTCGGATGCTGCCAGGAACATGTCCTGGCGCAAGTTCCTCAAGAAAGGCTATTACGTCGTGCCGCCCGAACCCGAAGGTTCCCGCGCACCAACGGGTCTGCGCTGGTTCTACGAGGGCCGCAAGAAAGACGTACCGGAGCCGTACCCGCTGCCGTCCGATTTTGTCGAGAAGTACGCGGAAGGCCTGCAGACGCCGTCCGGGAAATACGAGTTCGTGCCGACGACGCTGAAGCGCTTCGACGATCCCGAGCGTCCGCCCGTGAACAAGTACCTGCGAACCTTCGAGAACGCGGATAACGAGCCGGAAATCGCGGCGAAGTACTCGCTGAAGCTACTGACCCCGCATTCGCGCTACCCCTTCCACCTGATGGGTGACGACGAGGGCTGCTTCCTGCGTGACATCCGCGAGCATCGCGTGAAGATCGACGGTCACTACTATCTCGTGGCGCGTATCAGCAGAGAGGACGCCAACGCGCGTGGCATTCAGGACGATGATCTGATTCGCCTGTGGAACGACCGCGGCTCGGTGGTCTGCGCCGCACAGGTCACCGATCGCCTGCGCCCGGGCGTGATCAGTGCGCCGACGGCGTCAGCCGAGTACCGTCCTGCCGGCGAGCCCGGCAAATCGACTGACCTCGGCGGCTGCGTCAACATACTCAACCCCAGCAAGCCGATCACAACGAAGAGCCACGGTATCCGGCCCAACACGACGCTCATCGAAGTCGAGAAGTGGACCGGCGTCGACACCTGGCAGCCGGCAGAGCCTGCGCAACCCGGGGAGGCTGCATGATGGCCGAGAAATGGAACATGATCGTCGATATCGAGCGCTGCAATAACTGTCGCGCCTGTTTCCTGGCGGTCAAGGATGAACACACCGGCAACGAGTTTCCGGGATACGCGGCAGAGCAGCCGCCCCAGGGGCACAACTGGCTGGATATCGAGCGCAAGGAACGCGGTACCTACCCGATCGTCGATGCGCACTTCATGCCGGTGATGTGCAACCACTGTGATGATGCGCCCTGCATGAAGGCCGCGAAAAATGACGCCATCAAGAAGCGTGAGGACGGCATCATCATCATCGACCCGGTCAAGTCCAGGGGTCAGAAAGCAATCGTCGATGCCTGCCCCTATGGCGCCATTTCCTGGAACGAGGAAAAGCAGATCCCGCAGGCGTGGATTTTCGACGCGCATTTGCTGGACGAGGGCTGGACGCAAACCCGGGCGGAGCAATGCTGTCCGACCGACGTTTTCCGGTCAGTCAAGGTCGAAGATCAGGAAATGCAGCGAATCAAGGAGCAAGAGGGGCTGGAGGTTCTGCAGCCGGAACTCGGGACCAAACCCCGCGTGTATTACAAAAACCTGTATTTGATGACCAAGTGCTTTGTTGGCGGATCCGTGGTGGCTAACGTGGATGGCGTCGAAGAGTGCGCCGAAAATGCCCAAGTCATATTGAAACAAAATGGCACCGAGATCGCGCAGGCGACGACGGACACTTTCGGCGAGTTCAAGATCGACAGGCTCGAGCCGAACAGCGGCCAATACGAACTGGAAGTGAGTTCGGGTTCAGCGGCCAGGGCATCGATGAAGTTCGATCTCGGCGGCGAAAGTCTCTATCTGGGTGTAATACAGCTCGCGGCAGCGGCGTAGCGCCGGAAACGGGATCGAACCGACTTCCTGGGGAAAGCGGTTCGGCCCCGTTATTCGACACCTTTATCCTTCAGATAGTCTTCGGCCGGGCCAGCACCTATAATTCCGGCCCCCTGATCCACAATGCGCGCCCGTTGAACGGGTGACTGGCAGATTCTTGGAGAACCAAAAATGATTTTTCTGACGGGCGCCACGGGCAAGATCGGCGGGGAAACGGCGAAGCAGTTGCTCGCAAAAGGCGCCAGTTTGCGGGCCCTGGTCAGGGACGAAGCCAAGGCAGCGGACCTGAAAGCCGCCGGCGTGGAGCTGGTGGTGGGCGACATCGCCGACGCGGGCACCGTCAAGGAGGGGCTGCAAGGTGCTGACAAGGCATTTCTGCTGTTGCCGAACGGCGAGCAGCAGGAAGCGAACGAAAAGCAGTTCACGGATCTCTGCAAGGCGGCGGGCGTCAAGCACCTGGTGAAGATGTCCTCGATGGAGGCCGTCGCCGATGCACAGACGCCGATCCCGCAGGCTCATTGGGCGGTGGAAGAATACATCCGTGCCTCGGGCCTGGACTGGACCATGGTCAAGCCGAACTTTTTCATGCAGAACCTGCTCGCCAGCGCTGGCACCATCAAGGAACAGCACAAGTTTTTCCTGCCGATGGGTGATGGCACGACCGGCATGGCGGACGGTCGTGATATCGGGGCGGTTTGCGCCGAGGTACTGACGGGCGAGGGACATGCCGGGCACAGTTATGAAATCACCGGCCCGGAAGTGCTGTCATTCTATGACGTGGCCGAACGGTTCTCGGCGGTGCTCGGTGAGAAGGTCGAGTACATTCCGCTGCCGATGGAACAGTTTCGCGAGAAATTGAGCGGGATACTGGCGCCATGGCACCTGGATGCCGTCTGCGCATTATTCCAGGAGATTGCCGAGATCGGGCTCGATCACACGACGGATACATTTAAACAGCTGATCGGTCGTGACCCGATTTCTCTCAGACAGTTTATCGAAGACCACGTGACAATCTTTAAGTAGAAGAAGCCTGGCAACGCCGGTCGTTCCAGAGCATTGCAATGCGAAGAATAGAAAGTTCCAGAGATTTCACCCGCAACTTTGGGCAGGCCAAACCTGAAAAGGGCGCGGCGCTGGACGCATGAGCAACGATCCGGCCGCCGCAGAGTCCCAGCCGTCGCGAAAGGTGCACGGTCGTGACGTCGACACCATGGCCCCGGCGCGCTGTGCATGCTACGCGGCCTGGTCGGAACTCACCGCGTCACCCCACGACATGGATCCGCGCCCCGGGTTGCGCGAAAAGCTCGGTGCGTGGAATGCAGTACCCCACGGCCAGTCCCTGGACGGGCTGGTCACTGAGTTCATGGACACGGAGCTGGACGTGCTGAAACGCCAGTACAGCAGCCTGTTCGAGGTGGGCAGCGACGGACCGCCGGTGCCCATTCGCGAAGACATCCAGACCGGCCAGCGCGCCGGTACGCGCGAAGACCTCGTGCGCTTCTACGACTTCTTCGGTTACGCGCTGGCCGAGCGCTTTGCATGGGCCCCGGATCACCTGTCCGTGGAACTCGAATTCATGCACTTTCTCTGCTACGGCGAAGCGGCGACGGAAGAAGATCCCGAGCCGTACCAGCTGGCGCAGGTGGATTTTGCCGAGCGACACCTCGTACGCTGGGTGCCCGCATTTGCCGACAAAGTGGCGAAAACCGCCGGTAACACTATTTACACGCGCGTTAGCGCAGCGCTGAAGGATTTCATCCTGGCCGATTTTGGCTGGCAGTCGGGCACGATCTCCGCGGTGAAGGAGAACTGACGGGAGGTTGCCAGGTGGCAATGGTCATCGACCTGGACGAGTGCATCCGCTGCCGGTATTCAGAATGAATCTGCGTGAGCGTCTTGGCACCGCTTCAGTCGCGGCGGGCGCCGCCGTGGTGTCGATGGCGGCCTTTGCCGTCACCGCGCCTGGCTGTGTGGATGGCGGGGCTGTGCGGGCCCCGGTAGCCAAGGCGGCTGCCGCCATGGTCCCTGCCACTGGCGATAGTCAGAAAGCGGCCTACTCAAAGTACTGCATCGCCTGCCACGGTGTCGAGGTGTCGACGGCCAGGGCATTGACGGCCTCGGCGTGAACCTGGTGGCGTCGCCTTATGTCGCATCCACGCCGTCGGCAGAGCTGGTGGAATTCCTGAAAGTCGGGCGCCTGCCCAACGACCCGGCCACCGTATCCGGCCGGCCGATGCCAGGTTTTGCCTACGTGGACGAGGCTGAGCTGGCCGCCATTGCGGATTACCTGAAGCAGCGCAGCAACCCGTAACGCCGACACCACGCGAGTGCGGTTGCCGGAGCCAGCAGAATGTCCCCAACGGCGCCCCAACCGCGCGGCGAAGATGGCAACACGGACACGGTGTCGATAAACGGTGGCCTTGCCAAGCACTGTGATTTCCAGGTTCGCCCCGACCCTGCCAGGCCGTAAGTACATGCCCCAATGGCGGGTCCCCGGCACCGCCGGGATACTTTTTGCTGTTTCTTCACGTGCGTCATACGGTGCTGCAAGATTTGCGATGGCAGCTGTCAAGATTCAAACCTGCGAATACACCGTGCTGCTGGTAGACGCGGACCATTCTGCGCGGGGCGAGCTTGGCTCGTTTCTGCGGCGGAGCGGCTACCAGATCAGAGATTTCGAACGTGCGACGGAGTTGCTGTCTGCGCCCGACCATATCTTCCACTGGAGTTGCGTGGTCTCAGAGCTGGCGCTTCCTGACATGACCGGTCTCGATCTCGTGCGCAGTCTGCGCGGCCGCGCGATCCGGATTCCAGTAATCATGCTGGCGGCGGAAGCCGACGTGTCAACGGCTGTTCATGCGTTACGCAACGATGTCGCGGATTTCCTGCTGAAGCCGGTGGTCGAGCGCGATCTGCTCCGGCGTGTGGAGACCGTGTTAGCGCGTCACGCCGCGCTGGTCCAAAGCTTTTCCTGACGCTGTCAATATTCCCACCCGGTAGGAGCGGCTTTAGCCGCGATTCAAGGCCGGTGCTAACCCAGTCGCGGCTAAAGCCGCTCCCACCGAGTCAATGGAGTTGCGGTCGCTTCCACCAGGTCAATGGAGTTGCGGTCGCTCCCACCAGGTCAATGGAGTTGCGGTCGCTTCCACC
>CAMYJV010000062.1 GCA_947258805.1 uncultured Gammaproteobacteria bacterium
GCGGACCCTGATACTCCTGCTGCCAAAGGTCTCAACTCCGGCCGGTGCCAACACAGAACCGAATCTGCGGACCTGCGCAAGAAATGGTTGACGAATCCTTCGCGAGGAGCTGAGTCGAGCCAGCGACAGCGCGGACTGAAACACGCTGATTAGCTTGCCTGCAAGATCTCCGCTTCAGGCGGACGCTCACACAGCGCATACAGCCGCTGGGCCATTGCGCCGAGAAACAGGCCTGAGTTGTGCTCGTCCATCGCGAGTTCGTCGCGGAAGTGAGCAATAACCTTGTACAGGCGCGACTCGCCGGCCGCAGAATACAGCTGAAATCCGACGGTGCCTGGCTCGCGAGCAGTAACCTGTTGCTGCAACTGTAGAAAAGCGGCCTCGAAGGCCTGCTCACTGCCCATTGTGACCGCGTAGCTGGTGATGGCACAGATCATGGTCATACTCGCCGTTGCTCCATTTGCCGCCCTGATGTCACGGTGAGGAAGACGCCGGCCAGGTGGCGTGGTGATCGTCGATCACGAAGCTGTGCGCGTGGCGAACGGGCGCGTGGCGATGTTCGTGGGCATGCTCCTCTTCGGCATCGTCTCCGTCGTGGGTGTGCGCATGGTGTTCGTCATGGCTGTGCGGGTGAGCATGCACCACTTCCGGGTGTTCGTGCACCAGCACCGCGGCATCTTGTTTCGGCCACAGCCTGGCGGCCAGCACGGTGAAGATGACGATGCCGCCGGCCAGCCAGAATGCCGTCGTCTCTACCCCCACGCGAGTGCCCAGCTGGCCGGCGATGGGATAGAACAGCAGCCAGCAGGCGTGCGACAACGCGAACTGGGCGGAGAAAAAGGCGGAGCGATCGGACGGCAGGGACGAGCGGTTGACAACCCGCCCGGCCGGAGTCTGCACCATGGACCAGCCCAGGCCGATCAGAAACCAGAACGGCAGCATTTGCGGATAACCGGGCCCGGTGCCGATCAGCGCAACGCCAATCGCCATCAGCATCCCGCCAGACAGCATGATCGGCCGATCTGCCACTTTATCCAGGATCTTTGGCAAGGCCAGGGCCGCGATCATTGATCCGGCACCCGACGAGGCCAGCGCGGCAGCCACGTCCGTCGAAGTCAGGCCGAGATTCTCTTTCACGTAGATCACGGTGTTCACAATCACCATGGCGCTGGCCGCCGACACGCCCAGGTACAGCGCAAAGAGCGCGCGCAGGCGCGGCGTCTTGAAATACGCCACGGTGCCAAACGTAATCTCGTTCCAGACGTTGCCGAGGCGCGCCACTTTCTGGCTCGGCGGCAGCGTGGTCACGATAATCAGTGCAGCCGACACCAGGAAAGCCACGGAGTTCGCTGCGAACAGCCCGGTATAGGTTGTGAACAGCAACGCAATAGCGGCAATGGTGGGACTCAGCAGGTTCTCCAGATCGTAAGCCAGCCGCGACATCGACAGCGCGCGCGTGTAGGCGCGGTCGTCCGGCAGAATATCCGGAATGCTCGCGGCAAATACCGGTTTGAAGCCGGCGGAAAACAGATTCAGAACAAAGATCAGCAGGTAGATCTGCCAGACCTGGGTCACAAAGGGCATTGCCAGCACGATACCCGCGCGCACGACATCCATGCCGATCAGAAAGGGCTTACGCGCGAAGCGGTGCGCCAGGCCACCGACGATGGGTGCAAATACCACGTAGGCGATCATCTTGAAGGCCAGCGCGGTACCCAGCACCGCGGCCGCGTTGCCGCCCACGAGATCGTAGGCCAGCAATGTCAGTGCAACGGTTGAAAGGCCCGTGCCCACCAGCGCGATGACCTGGGCAGCAAACAGTTTGCGAAACTGTGCGTTGCGCAGCGGGTTGGGTGATTCAGGGGTGTCTGCAGCAGCAATCATTCGGAAGTTCCACGCACTTCAAACCAGTCCACATTTTGCGCCGATCAGTGCGGGGTGGCTAGCGCCAGTGTTTGAAGAATCGCGGCTAAAGCCGCTCCCACAAGTGCTGCCTCCGCTGGGCATGCCGCCAAGTCTATTGCGGCAGGTCGGGGACGCTATCCTGGATGAAGCGTCGCACGGCGGCGATGTTGGTGTACACCGCAATCCCGCCGCCGGTGGCACACAGGTTGCCGTCTGTCACGCTGGCGACCCCCACCAGCACCGGCTTGCGGTCGAGGCCTTCAATCACCAGCGGCCCGCCACTGTCACCCCCGCAAGGGGCGCCCCGATCTTCGTAGAACAGCTGCGTGCCCCTGACACCCAGCTTGCGCAGGCGCATGGGCGCGATAACCAGCCGGTCGGAAAAATCCGATCCCGGACGCTTACCCCACCCCATGACTGCGGCCGGCGCGTTGTTCTCCACCAGCAGCAGGTACTCGGCCTCGGAGACCAGTTCGATGGGCGGCAGGTCGGCCGGCTCTGCCAGGCGCAGCAAGCCCACGTCAAACTGGTGCGTATCGCGGTCGTGACCCGGATGGCGAATGGCTGCGGCCACCGCGATACTGCGCGCACGGCGCCTCGAGGTGTTGCCAACCAGCACGCGCTTGTTGGCCCCCGTGCAGTGGGCAGCGGTCAGCACATGGGTAGGCGACACCAGCACGCCGGTACAGACGCCGCCAGACAACGGGTTGAACACCGCCACCGCCCACGGAAATTCATCGAGGAAGCGCGGCTGGTTCACCGCCTTGCCGTGCACGATGGCCAGGGCGGACGTCCACACCAGCAACCCGGCTACCGATGCGAGCCAAGCGCTGCGGCGCCAACGCAAAGAACTAATCCGGCTCGCCGCTGGTCTCGAACACCCGCCCCATGTAGTCGGCCAGGTCTCCCGAGATCTCGTCGGCAGCGTCTGGCGCAATGCCGGCCAGTGTCTTGGCCAGCGCCTTTTTGAATCCGAGCTGCGCCTGGCGCGCAATCTGGATGCGCTGGGCCTGGGGTGAACCGGCGCCGTGCATGGACTCGGTGAGATAACCCACCGCGTTGCGGCCGAGCGTCATGTTCTCGATCAGCCGCATGATGCGCATGCGGTCTTCGGTGGCAATTTCCGGGCGGCCCTGCAGATATTTGTTGATCAGGTCGCCAATCTCCGGGTGCTCGAACTCTTTCTGCGACGGCATCGTCACCATCAGCCCGCCGGCCAGGTCCTGCGCGAGGCGGCCGATTTCGTAGGGCATCTTCGTGACATGGTGCTTGCAGACGTTGGCGATCATGTCGTCGTTGAGATACACGCCGGACTTCATCTCGGAGGCCTGGTAGCTCGACGCAATACCGGTGGAGTAGATGGTTTCGTTCAGGTGGGTCATCTCCACCAGTTTGTCGCGAATGTGCGAAGCCTTGTCGACCCCGTTGTAATCTGCCACGGTCGCGGCGGCGCCGATCAGCACGTCGCCGACCCCCGACTTGCACACGTAGCTGCGCCGGTGATAGCAGGTGAAGCGCTCTACCAGCATCGCGGCGTAGTCGTGTTCACCGTCCATGAAGATCAGCTCGTTCGGGATAAACACGTCGTCGAAAATGATCATCGCTTCCTGGCCGGCGAACTTCGCGTTGCCGGCGTCCAGGTCGCCGTCCATGCTCCGGGTGTCGCAGGACTGCCGGCCGTATATATAAGTGATGCCGTCGGCGTCCACCGGCAGCGCACCGACTATCGCGTAGTCCTTGTCGGCTTCCCCCAGCCGCATGGTCGGCATCACGATCAGCCAGTGGGAATTCAGGCAACCCGTCTGGTGGGCCTTCGCGCCGCTGATGTACACGCCCTCTTCCGTGCGCCGGGTCACGTGCACGAACATGTCCGGGTCGGCCTGCTGGTGGGGCGCCTTGCTGCGGTCGCCCTTTACGTCTGTCATCGCGCCGCCGATCACGTAACCGGCGAGCTGCATATCGCGCACGAAGTCGAGGAAGCGCTGGTGGTAGCCCGTGCCGTGCTGTTCGTCGATTTCGAAAGTCACGGAGTGCAGCGAATTGAAGGCGTCCATGCCGACACAGCGCTGAAAACAGGTACCGGTCAGCTGCCCCATGCGCCGCTGCATCTTGTTCTGGTTGACGAGATCGTCGGCACTGGTCGCGATGTGCAAAAAGCGATTGACGCGCGTCCCGGTGTACGGCGACAGCGCGGTGCCCAGTTCAGGGTTGCGCTGCGCTAAATCGTAGGTCTCGGCCACCGCGTTCACCGACGGGCGAATCACCGGGTGGTCCACCGGCTCGTCCACCAGTTCACCAAACAGGTAAACCTTCAGGTTGCGGCCGCGCAGGCTGTCGATATATTCGGTACCGGTGCGTATTCCTTGCGCGGCGCCCTGCCGGGCTTCCCTCGCCGAAGTGGCCATCTGCAGCTCCATTGCTCTGTCTGGACGTACAAGTTTACACCGCCGCATGGACAGCGCGCGCCTGCAACCAGCGGCTTTCCGGGCGACGTGTAACCCTCGATGCATGGGAGACGGGCAGTTATGACAGCCGGGCCGGCCGGGCCAGTCACCGCAGGCGCCCGGATCGAAACCCTGGATGTGGTTCGCGGCGTCGCGGTGCTGGGCATCCTGCTGATGAATATCTGGGCCTTTGCCGGGCCGCAGGCGTTTTTCGACAACCCGCTGGCCATCGCCGACCGACCCGGCGCACCGCTGGCCACCTGGGCGGTGGTCCACACCCTGTTCGAAGGCAGTCAGCGCGCGCTGTTCTCGCTGCTCTTCGGCGCCGGCATGCTGCTTATGGTGACGCGGCTGGCAGCAAGGCCGGGCACCACGGTGGGTCGGATCTACTACCGGCGGCTCTTCCTGCTGATCAGCATTGGGCTGATCGATGCCTTCGTGCTGCTGTGGCCGGCGGACATACTCGTCACTTATGGACTCTGCGGCCTGCTGCTGTATCCGCTGCGACGCCTGCCGGTGCCGGCGCTGCTCGGCCTGGCGCTGGCGGTCTTCTTGCTGAACGCGTCGCTGCGCGTGGTGGACCTGCGGGAAGCGCGCGTGCTCGAGGCCGCGTATCCGGCCGCGCTGGCCGCGGCAGACAATGATCCTGCGGCCAAGGCCACCGTGGACGCCTGGGAAAAAATCGAGACACGCGCGCGGCCCGACCCGAACAGCGCAGAGAACCGGGAAACCATCCGCATTACCGGTTCGGGCAGCTTCGGTGAGTTCTATAGAGAGCGAGCGAAAAGCAGCCTGATCCTGCAAACGGTCGTGGCGCTGAATGCGTGGCTGCTGGATGCACTGGCGGTAATGCTGGTGGGCATGGCAGCGCTGCGCAGCGGCCTGCTGACCGGTGAGGTCTCGAAGCGCCCGCTCGTTGCACTTTGTGCCACCGGCTACGCGATAGGCCTGCCCCTTGCGGTGTTTGAAGCCTACACGCTGGTGACCACGACCTTCGATCCCATCGTCAAGGCGCAGTGGCTGGTGGTCTATGACATCCGTCGTTGCGGGATGGCCGCCGGCCACCTTGGCCTGGTGCTGCTGCTCTGCCAGTCGGGTGCCGCCGGGTGGCTGCGCCAGCGCATCGCCGCGGTGGGGCGCATGGCGCTGTCGAACTACCTCGGCCAGTCGATCATTGGCGGGCTGCTGTTTTATAGCGTCGGCTTTGGGCTGTTCGGCCGCTACACCGGCTGGCATCTCTACGTGTTCGTCGCGCTGACCTGGGTGGTACTCATCGTCGCCAGCAACTGGTGGCTCGCCCGCTTCCGTTTCGGCCCGGCCGAATGGCTGTGGCGTTCACTCACTTACCGGCAACTGCAACCCTTCCGCCGCACTACCGCCTGAGCAGGCCGCTGCGGCGGGCCAGTCGCGGCTAAAGCCGCTCCCACCAGAAATTTTGGCCTCTGGTGGAAATAGCTCCCCCTGACTAACTTGTCCTCTCCTGGTGGGAGCGGCTTACTTGGTCAGGACGACCTGATGTCGCGGAGCACATGGATGTGCGGGAGCGACCAGCCGCGATTCCGATTTAACGCCCGTGCTAGGCTTCGGCCCGCATGAATCCCACTCCACCGCGCGGCGCCATCCCGATTCTGTTTGCGGTGGTGTTTATCGACCTGGTCGGTTTCGGCATCCTGATGCCGCTGATTCCGTTTTACGTGGAACGCCTCGGTGCCGGGCCGGAACAGATTACGCTGATCCTGGCCATACACCCGCTGTGCCAATCCCTGGCCACACCGGTGTGGGGCGAGTTGAGCGATCGCTTTGGCCGCCGGCCGATACTGCTGGTAAGTTGCGCCGGGCATGTGGGTGCCTACCTGCTGCTGGGCTTTGCGGATTCCTTAACGCTGCTGATGCTGTCGCGGCTGCTGAGCGGCACGACATCGGCCAACATCGCCACCGCTTTCGCCTGCGTGTCCGATGTGACCGCGCCGGAGGAGCGCGCCGGGGCCATGGGCAAGATCTCGGCCGCCTTCAGCCTCGGGTTCGCGGCCGGACCCGCCATCGGTGGCTTCCTGGCCGGCGACAGCATTGCAGACGCCAACTTCGAACGCACCGCCCTCGCCGCGGCGGTGTTCGCAGGCGGTGCGTTCTTCGCCGTGCTGTTTTTTCTGCCAGAAACTTTTCCGCCGGGGGCCCGCCGCGAACGCGGTGGCAGCACCACACCAACACTGTCGGCGAATTTCGGCCAGGTCGCGCGCCGGCCCATCATCACGCTGATGCTGATCCTGTGCCTGATCGTGATGACCTGTATCGCCGCGCGCGAAACCATCTTTCCATTGTGGTCCCACTATCGGCTGGGCCTGAGCCCGCGCGAACTGGGCTTGCTGATCACCTATACCGCGTCGGTCATCGCCGCGATACAGCTGCTGGGAATCGGCAGGCTCGCGCGTCGCTTCGGCGAGCTGGCCATGGTGCAGCTCTCCCTGGTGTCTTTCGGCCTGGGCTGGCTGCTGCTGGTGCTCGCGCCCAACATTCCGATGGTGGTGGTGGCCATGACCGTGGCCGCCGTTGGCTCGGCGCTGTTTCAAACCTGCCTGCAGGCGCTGATCTCCCATCGAGCGGGGCCGCAGGAACGCGGGCTGGTGCTGGGCGTTTACCAGTCGGCCAGTTCAGCCTCCCGCTTCATTGGCCAGGCCGGGTCCGGCACGCTTTACGGGCAACTCGGCATGAATGCACCGTTCTGGCTCGGCGCGATCGCGATGCTGCCGGCGCTGTATCTCACCCGCGTCATCCGCAGTGGCCTACAGGCGGCGGCACCCCAGTTGCCGGCGGGCAACGAGAGCGGCTAGCCGCTAAGCTTTCGCGCATGTCTGCGTTCATCCTGCGCCGCCTGCTGATTGCCATTCCGACCGTGTGCGTGATCGCCACCGCATCGTTTTTCCTGATGCGTGCAGCGCCCGGCGGGCCTTTCGATGCGGAGGCCGATCTCGAACCGGAAGTGCTGGAGAATATTCGCGCGGCCTATGATCTCGACAAGCCGTTGCTGGTGCAATTTCAAATCTACGTCAGCAACGCGATTCGGGGAGATTTCGGGCCGTCACTGGTTTACAAGGATTTCAGTGTCACCGAACTGGTGGCCATTGGCTTGCCGGTCAGCATCCAGCTCGGGGCCTGGGCCATGCTCGTCGCCCTGGTGCTGGGCGGTCTTGCCGGCATCATCGCCGCACTGCGCCAGAACCGTCTCATTGACCACACCATCATGGCCATGGCCATGACCGGCATTGCGATCCCGAGTTTTGTCGTCGCGCCCATCCTGGCGCTGTTCTTCGGCCTGTATCTCCGGCTGCTGCCGGTGGCGGGCTGGAACGACGGCGCGTGGCAGAACATGGTGTTGCCGGTGACCGCGCTGGCGCTGCCGCAGGTGGCCGTTATTGCCCGCCTCGTGCGCGGCGGCATGCTCGAAGTGTTGCGCTCGAACTTCGTGCGCACGGCCCGCGCGAAGGGCCTGCCCGAATACCGCGTGGTCAGCGCCCACGTGCTGCGCTCGGCCCTGATACCGCTGGTGGGTTACCTGGGCCCGGCCCTGGCCGGCATCATGACCGGCTCGCTGGTGATCGAACTCATCTTTAACCTGCCGGGTATCGGCCGCTATTTCATCCAGGGCGCATTGAACCGGGATTACCCGCTGGTGATGGGGGTGGTGGTGATTTACGCGTGCCTGATCATCACGCTGAACCTGCTGTCTGACCTGGCCTACGCGGCGCTGGACCCGCGTGTGCGGAGGGCCTACCGGTGAGCGCCAAACCCGGCGAACTGCTCGGCTCCGGCGCGCTGGCCAGCGCGGCTGCGGGCCAGGCCTCACGTTCGCTGTGGGCCCAGGCGGCCAGGCGATTCCGCCGCAATCGCGCCGCGATGGGCAGCGTGTACATCCTCAGCCTGATCGCCGTCACGGCCGTGCTGGTGCCGATGTTCTGGCCCCACGGCATTGAAGACGCGTCGTGGGAAAAGATCCTGGCCCCGCCCAGTTTGGACGACTGGCACTGGTTCGGCACCGATGCGAACGGGCGTGACCTGCTGGTGCGGGTGTTCTACGGCGGGCGCATTTCCCTGACCATTGGCCTGCTGACCACCATGGTGGCACTGTCTATCGGCGTCACCTACGGGGCGCTGGCAGGCTTTATCGGCGGGCGTACCGACGGCTTCATGATGCGCTTCGTCGATGTGCTGTATTCACTGCCGCTGCTGTTTTTCATCATTCTGCTGGTCACGGTCTTCGGCCGGAACATCTACCTGGTGTTCGTGGCCATCGGCGCGGTGGAGTGGCTCACCATGTCACGCATCGTACGCGGCCAGACGCTGACAGTGAAAAGCAAGGAGTTCGTCGAGTCGGCGGTGGCCATCGGCATGTCGCGCAGCGCGATCCTGGCCCGCTACATCATCCCGAACGTGCTGGGCCCGGTGGTCGTCTACGTCACGCTGCTGATTCCAACCAACATCGTGATCGAAAGTTATCTCAGCTTCATTGGCCTGGGCGTGCAGGAACCCCTGACCAGCTGGGGCCTGCTGATCTCACAAGGTTCCGGACAGCTGGACTCCGCGCCGTGGCTGATTTTCTTTCCGGCCACGCTGCTGGCCATCACCATGTTCTGTTTTAACTTCATCGGCGACGGCCTGCGCGACGCGCTGGACCCGCGGGATCGCTGAGCGGTGAGCGCGCTCATCGACTGCGAACATCTCGAGGTACGTTTCCGCACCGAGCACGGCGACGTGCGTGCGGTGAACGACCTGTCTTTCCAGCTGGAGGCCGGTGAGTGCCTGGGCATCGTCGGCGAGTCGGGCTCGGGCAAGAGCCAGAGCATGCTCGCCATGCTGGGACTGCTGGCCGACAACGGCCACGCCACCGGCATCGTTCGCTACAGGGGGCGCGACATTCTGAACCTGTCGCGCCGCGAGCTGGACAAGCTGCGCGGCGACCGGCTGGCCATGGTCTTCCAGGACGCGCTGTCGGGCCTCACGCCCACGATGCGCATCGGCGAGCAGCTCGCCGAGAGCCTTATGCGCCATCGCGGCCTCAGTCGTGCGGCCGCGAAAGCGAAAGTGCTGGAAATGCTCGAGATCGTGAAGATTCCGGCGCCGGACAGCCGCTACCGCGCCTATCCTTTCGAGTTGTCGGGCGGCATGCGCCAGCGCGTGATGATTGCGATGGCCATGCTGTGCCAGCCGGAAGTGCTGATCTGCGATGAGCCCACCACGGCGCTGGACGTGACCGTGCAGGCGCAGATCCTGCGCCTGCTGGACGGTTTGAAGCGGCACACCGGCACCGCCATCATCCTGATCACCCACGACCTCGGCGTCGTGGCCGGTCTGTGCGACCGGGTGCTCATCATGTACGCAGGCCGCGCGGTAGAGATGGGCAACACGACAGACATCTACTCGGCACCGCAGCATCCGTACACGGCCGGACTATTGCGTTCCATTCCAACGCTAACCGGTGATCCGGCCAGCGATCTGCCCATCATTCCGGGGCAGCCACCGAACCTGGAGCAACTGGGCCCCGGGTGCGCCTTCGCCGAGCGGTGCGAACGCCGCTTCGAACCCTGCACGCAGCAGGCCCCCGCGCTTGCAAGCGTCGGTGCGGCGCACATCGCCGCCTGTCACCGGTTGAACGGTTGATGAGCGACACCGTGCTGCAGGTGGAAGAACTCAGCGTGCATTACGAGGTGCGTGGCGGCGGCCTGCTGAACAGCGGCCGGCGCACGCTGAAGGCCGTGCAGGAAGTCAGCTTCGAGCTGCGCGCGGGCGAAATGGCAGGGGCAGAACCTGTGCGGGCTGCACGACCGCGAACTGAAACCGGTGCGCAAGAATCTGCAGGTGGTGTTCCAGGATCCGCTGTCCAGTCTGAACCCGCGCATGACCGTAGGCGAGATCATCGCCGAGCCGCTGCGTATCCATCACCCGGAACTGTCCGCCGCCGAGCGCACGGAAAAAGCCACCGCGATGATGGCGCGGGTCGGCCTGCTGCCGGAACTGGCCAGGCGCTACCCGAACGAGTTCAGCGGTGGCCAGTGCCAGCGGGTGAGTATTGCCCGGGCCATGATCCTGGAACCGCGGGTGATCGTCTGCGACGAGCCGGTCAGCGCGCTGGACGTATCGATCCAGGCCCAGATCTGCAACCTGCTGCGCGCGCTGCAACGGGACACCGGCATCGCGATGATCTTCATCAGTCACGATCTGTCCATCGTCCGGTACATGGCGCACCGGGTGCTGGTGATGTACCTGGGCCGGTTGATGGAACTGGGCAGCCGCGAACGCTTCTTCGCGCGGCCCTGTCACCCTTACAGCCAGGCGCTGCTGGCCGCGGTGCCGGAACCCGATCCCGGGCGGCCCGTCAGCGAGTATGCCGATCCGCTGCCCGGCGAAGTGCCGTCGCCGCTGGACCCACCGTCGGGTTGCGTCTTCCGCACGCGTTGCGAACACTCCACGCCGGTTTGCGTAAGCCAGCAACCCAGACTTGAACTTGTTGAAGACGGCCACGAAGTCGCCTGCCACCATTGGCGACGGCTCGGCGGCCATGGAGCGATATCATGAGCGACACCCGCTGTTACATGATCGTGATCGGTGAGATTCACGACCGGCAGGCGTTTTTCGACGGCTACGCGAAAGTGGTGCCGCCCCTGGTGGAACAATTCGGCGGTCGCTACGTGCTGAAGGGCGCGGGCGGACTGTTTCTTGAGAACGGCTGGTGCGACAGCCCGAGCGCGCTGATATCCGAGTGGCCTGACCGGGCCGCGGCGCAGCGTTTCTGGGATTCGCCGGAGTATGCCGAGGCCATCAAGCTGCGTGAAGGCATTGGCAACTTCCAGGTCCTGCTGATCGACTCGGCGCCGATCAGCCCGCCCGAGTGAGTTACTAGCTTCGAACGGCGCCTTTCCGGACTCAGCCCGGAAATTCCCGCAGGGCCCGTTCGGCCTGGCGGCGACCCACCGCGATGACTTCCCTGGCTCGATAGAACTCGTAGGTCTGGCAGGTGTTGCGCGGGATCTCGATCAGCAGGTCGGGATGGTGCGCGGCCAGCTTCAGCCGCGATACTGCGCCCTGCATCATGTCGAACGACCGGTTCAGCACTTCGAGCATGCCGAGCTCTGCGGGTTCATCTTCATGTGTCTCGTCCGTGATTTTTGCAGCCACCTTGTCGACGAAACCTCGAATGGCCGCGCGGTACTTGTCGAGTTCACCATCGAGCTGCAGCGGCTCTTCGGCTTCCTCGCTCAAATCGGGGTCGAAGTGCCCGGCAAGATTCACGGCAATGGTCAGGTCCGTGCCGTCGCGCAGGGTCGGCGCGATGGGCACCGGGTTCAGCAAGCCGCCGTCTACCAGCAGCCGGCCTTCGTAGCGGGCCGGCGTAAGCAGCGTCGGTATCGCAATCGACGCGCGAATCGCATCGAACAGCGGGCCCTGGTCGATCCAGATCTCGCGCCGTGCATCGAGGTCCGAGGCGACTGCAGTGAAGGCAATGGGCAGGTCCTCGATGCGGCAGTCGCCGATCAGTTTGCGCATGACCTCCATGATCCGGTCGCCCTTGATCAGGCCAGGCGCGCCAAAGGAGAAGTCGAGCAACTTCAGCACGTCGCCGCGGTCCAGCGCGCAGACCCAATCGCGGTAAACATCCAGTTTGCCCATTGCGTAGATGCCGCCGACCAGTGCACCCATGGAGCTGCCGGCGATGGATTCGATGCGGTAGCCGCTTTCCACCAGCACGTCGATAACACCGATGTGGGCCAGGCCCCGCGCGCCCCCGCTGCCCAGTACCAGCGACAGGCTCTTGTCACTCATCTTTCAACGTCCAGGTAGCGGCTCAGCACCAGCCCGCGCAGGTTCGGCACGAAGCCTTTCACCTGCGGGCCCACCAGGAAGCGCCGGGTGAAGTGATACACCGGTATCACCGGCTGATCTGCCATCGCCACGGCTTCCGCTTCGCTCATTTCCCGCATTCGCGCAACCGGGTCGAGATTGGCGTTGCCCGCGCGGTACAGGGCATCGAAGCGCTGGTTGCGATAGCCGGAATAGTTGCTCGGGTTGGTGGAAGACAGCAGCCCGATGAAGGTGTCCGGATCGTTGTTCGGTGCAAACCACGCGTAGCGCAGCACGTCGAAGTCTGCAGTGCGCGCCGCCTTGTTCAACATGATGAAGTCACTGTCCAGCGCATTGACCTTCACGCCCAGCGCCCGCCACATCGCACTGAAGGCCACCACCTGCCGACGACCCGACTCGCTGGTGTCGTAGCGAAAGTCGATCTCGATGGGCTTGCCCGGCCCGTAACCGGCTGCCTGCATCAGCCGGCGGGCTTCGGCCATGCGCTCACTCATGGGCTGCGTCGCCCAGTCCGGAATCTGCACGTCATAGCCGCTGACTACCGGCGGCACCATGGTGTACGCGGGACTCTCGCCCGGTGCCAGCAGCTTCTCGGCCAGGCCCTCGCGGTCGATGGCGAGACTCAGCGCGCGACGGACACGCGGATCGTCGAACGGCGCCTCGCGCGTATTGATGATCAGGAAGTTCGTGCCGAGACCGGGCCAGATGTAAAGCTGCTGAGGGATTTCCTCGAGGATGTAGTTGACCTTGTCCAGCGGAAAGGCCAGCAACAGGTCGAGTTCGCCCGCGAGATAACGGTTGAACTGCGTGGCGAGATTCTGCGTCGGGTAATACTTCACGCGTTCGAGGCGCACGGTATCGGCCGCGTAGAAGTGCGGGTTCTTCTCCAGCGTGATGTGCGACTGCGGTACGTATTCGGCCAGGCGGTAAGGCCCGTTCGACAGCATGCGCCCCGCCCGCGTCCAGCCCCGCCCGTGTTCTTCGATTACCGTGCGCGGCACCGGCGCGCCGGGGTTGCTGGCCACGTTCTGCAGGAAATAGGCGGCCGGGAAGCGCAGCTTGAACACCACGGTGCGTGCGTCCGGCGCGCTGACGCCCAGGGCCTCCGGCGGCTTCTGGCCCCGGACAACATCGCGGGCATTTTCAATCGCGTAGAAGAATGACGCGAAACGCGCGGCCGTCGCCGGCGTGAGCAGGCGCCGATAGGACCAGGCGAAATCTTCCGCCGTGATCGGCGTGCCGTCGGACCACTTCAGGTTTTCGCGCAGCGTGAAGGTGTAAGTGCGCCCGTCTTCGCTGATGCTCCAGCGCTCGGCGGCACCGGGCGCAATGGCGCCGGTGAGGTCGAAAGTCGTGAGCCCCACGAACATGTCGTACAGAATGGGTGCGGCGGAGTTGCCGGTGGCCACGTGCGGGTCCAGCGTGCTCGGCTCGGATGCGGTACCGCGACTCAGGGTCTCCGCCGTGGCCCCGGCGCCCGACAGGAACATGGCGGCGACGACCGCAGGCAACACGATGAATCGCATCAACGCGGCGACTTCCGTGTGAGGTGTATGTGGTGGTGATACTGCTCAGCCAGGTACCAGGCCACCAGCCGCTCTACCGGCTTGCGCTCGCAGTCGAAGACCACCAGGCGAACCTGCAGCAGCGGCGCCCCGACAGTGGTGTCGAGCAGGCCGGCCAGGCGAGCATCGGCCAGTGTTGCACTGATCACCTGGTCTGCGGAGGTAATATCCACACCTTTGCGTTCGAGCAGGTTCAGCATAGGACTTTCGTTCAGCTCGTTCAGGTCGAAACGCACATCGAGTTCTGCCGGTACGCTGGTCACGACAAAGCCAATGGGTTTCCCGTTCAGCAAGCGCACGTGCGACGCGCGCTGCACTTTCGCGCCATCATCAAGGGCCAGGTCTTTGCGGGTCTCGGCATCGGCCTCCACTTCGCTGACTTCAGCGCTGGCAATGCTGGTGTTCTTGCCGAGCCGGGCGACCTTGCGCAGCAGCTGCTCCATATCGCCAAGCACCGGCGCGTCGGCCAGGTCATCCACGACAAAGGTACCGCGGCCAGGCTGGCGCACCACCAGCCCTTCGTCCACCAGTATGTCCAGCGCCTTGCGCGTGGTGATGCGCGACACGCTGAACATTTCGCAGATGTCACTCTCGGTGGGCAGCTGCGCACCGGGGCCGTAGGTGCCGTTGTAGACCCACTCGCGCAGGGCCGAGTAGACCTGCGCGTAACGTGGGCTGCGCAGACCGTGGTCGACGGACGCTGTGGCCGGAGCGCTCATGGCCGGCCGGTCGTGGATCCCGATCGCGGAACAAAATGTATTAACATCATGACCACATGATAATTAATTCCGGAGGCCACAGACAATGACCCAGGCAGCCAGCGAGCCCATGGTTCGGGAAGACGGCACCTACGCCACTGCAGAACTGCGCAAACCCGCCATTTTCGCCGCCGTGGTGCAGACCCGCGTGCAGGGGGTAGACGGCGCAAACCCGGGCCCGGACCTGCGCCGGAACCTGGACTACTTCCTGGAATGTATTGACATCGCCCAGGGCTACGGGCCGCCCAACGACCTGCTGCTGTTCCACGAGTTTCCGATCACGGGTTTCAGCAACTACTGGGACCGGGAGCAGCACTACAACCTGGCTATTGAAGTGCCCGGGCCGGAAGTCGAAGAAGTGGCAAAGAAAGCCAAGCAGTACGGCTGCTACATCGTTTTCGGCACTTATGCGAAGGACCTGGAGAACTGGCCGGGCCATATCCTGCACCAGATGGTGATGGTCGGGCCCGAAGGCAACGTGGTGGCGCAGCACTGGAAACAGCGCAACGTGCGCGGCCTGTTCCCGGGTTCCGAGCAGTACAGCACTTCTATATACGATGCCTATGACCGCTTCGTGGAAATGTACGGCCTCGATGCGGTAATCCCGGTGGTACATACGGACATCGGCAATATCGCGATGTCTGCGGTGCAGTTCGAGCCGGAGCTGTTCCGCTGCATGGCATTGAAAGGTGCGGAAATCATCTGCCGGGTGGCAACCGGTGGTTTCGAATTCGAAGACATGCGCCTGACGTCATACCACAACAGCGTGTATACGATGATCGCGAACAATTGCATTTCCACCGGCAGCCGCGTACCCGGCTTTTTCGACGACGAAAACTATGGCGGCCCCGGCCGCTCGGCTATTTTCGGCCCGCGCGGCGTGGAGCTCGCGCGCTGCGGCGACTACGAGTCACGCAAGGCGACCATGATTCCCATCGCCCAGTTCCGCAAGACGCATCGCATCCCGGACGTACACATGCAGCTATATCGCCCGGTGCTCGACCAGTACCGTGAGCGCTACGACCACAGCGGTTACCTCGACTACATCCCGAAGGACAAGCGCGACGCGTTCCGGGTGTTTAACGAGAACTCGCGGTGGACGCACTACTGGTGAACGGGAATCGCGGCTAAAGCCGCTCCTACAAAGGCAGGAGGTGCTGGTGGGAGCGGCGTTATAGACGGCTGGCATCACCTCTCTGTGGCGCGCGATTTCCCATGATGGCCAACTGCACAACCGTCATCGCGGCTGAAGCCGCTCCTGCCATGCGGCGTGTTGTCTCGCGATATGTGCGGCCGTGGCGACGATGGCCCCGATGAACAGCGGCTCACCGACGTTGGCAAGAACGCCACCCGTCGCCTCCATGGGTACAGCAAAGAACGGCATGGAGGCGACGGCCAGCACGGCAAGCCACTTCCAGCCCGTCTTGATCCACAGGTAGATCCCGAACACGATGACTGTCACGGTCAAAATGATCGCCGGCGCCGGGCTGATCAGCTTGCCGGCGCCGATGTCCGCACCTGGGTTGCACGCAGTCGCCTCAGTGATCTGCGTCGTGTAGCGAAGCGTGTCCGCAAAGCACGCCGGGTAAAGCGTCGCCGCCGAAAATTGCCAGAGATCGTGCCCGATGCAATAGGTCGCGAAAATGCAGAACAGCGCCATGACCCACTTCGGCTGGGCCCATGCAAAACCGGCTTCGCGCGCCATGGCACCCAGTGCGATAAAGCTCATCGGCAAAGATATATAGTGTGCGACGAAACGCACCGCGTTCATGCCTATAAGCAGATTGCCCTCGCCCAGCGTGCGGCCCAGGCCTATGGTTACATTGTCAAACCAGACCAGCAGCAGCGGGAATGACGCAAAGATGACCCCGTTGGTGCGATAGCGGAGGCAGAGTCTCGCGGCCCAGACCAGCACCACAATGTCGACAACGGCGATCAACAGGTAACCGATGGATAACATCAGATTGCTCTGCGCACAAACATGGAGGCGTGTGCCGAGCGGTTAAGAACCGATCGTGTCATCCAGGCTTGCGAGCGTCGCCCGGGCCGCATCCAGGCCCGTGAATGTAGAGCCTGATTTGTCAGCCGCGTCGACGGCGATCTTGAGTTCCTGCCGCGCGCCTACCGGATTGTTGTTGTCCAGGTAAGCCATGCCAAGGTAGTAACGTAGTTGCGGCAACTGCTGCGCCCTTGCAACGGCCTGCTCGAGGTAGCGCGTGGCCTTCGAATAGTCGCCATTGCGATAGTAGGCCCAGCCCAACACCGCGAGATTGAGCGGATGCCTTTGCTCACGGCCCTCGAAGCGCGATGCAATTGTCAAAGCCCTTTTATAACTCCCGGTGTCGCTCCGAAAATCGAGCAACAATGCGGCCAGGTTGTTCGCGATGATGTCGTTATCGGTCGCCTGCAAAGCTGAGTCGTAGGTCTGAATGGCCTGTTCGTAGTCTTGCCGCTTCTCATAGGTTGAGCCCAGCGCGAGACCCAGTTCAACATTGCCCGGATTCCTGGCGTAGCCTTCGTCAAGCGCTGCCAGCCGCTGTTCTGACTCAGCTGGAAAAAGACCAGCCAGGCCCAGGTAAGCCCGGACCGTATCGGGATGCTGCGCCACCACCTCGCGGTAAACAGCCTCACTGGCATCCAGGCGGCCCTGGCTAAGGTAGACCTCGGCGAGCAGCAGGCGAGCCTGCAAGTGCTCTGGATTCTGCTCCAGGTGATTCTGCAGATAAGTTTCCGCTTCGTCTGCCCGTCCCGAGCTGATCAGCAGGCGCACCAGGTTGATCAGCGGCGCGTCTACCGTGGGGGCCTTCGCGATCGCCTCTTTATAAGCGGCAATGGCCTGATCAGTGGACTGTTGCGCTTCAAGCGCAAGCCCGAGCTGGTAATCCGTGACGCCCGAGTCCTCGCCCTGGCCCAGCATGCGCCGGGCTTCCGCCTCGGCAGCAGAGAAATCCTGCTGCGCCAGCAGTGCCTTCACCAGGTTACGCGACGCATCTGGATTGCCAGGCTCAATCCGCAGCGCGCGGCGCAGCAGTGTTTCTGCCTCGGCGGCATCGCCACGATTGCCGACCAGCACCGCCAGCTCGCGGGTCGCCTCACTGTTTGCCGGCTCCACCACCAGCACTCGGCGATAAGTATCCTCGGCCAGGACCGGGTTACCGTTCAGAACCTCGGCGCGCGCCAGGCCAAGCAACGCCCGCGTCGACGCAGGCTGCCTGACCAGCGCGAGACGCAGGTCGGAGATCGCGCCGTCCAGTTCGTCGGCCTGAATTCGCAGTGCCGCTCGCAGCAACAAGGCATCGACGTTGTCCGGAGCGTCAGCTAAGACACCGGCAACAATTTCCCTTGCCAACTCATCGTTCGTGCCCACGTTGAGTACGGCCATTCGATTACGCGCAGCCAGCCCATCCGTTGTGCGTGGCACAGCCTCGGCAATGGCAGCGTAAACGGCCATGGCTTCGTCGACCTTGCCTGCGGAATCGTAGAATCCCCCCAGCGCCAGCTGCAGCGGCATGAAGTCCGGCTGCTCGGCAACCGCCTGCTTCAGACTGGCTTCTGCATCGTCTGCCCGACCCTGCCGAACCAGCAGACCGGCCAGCTGGATACGCCAGTCCGGGTTGTCGGGCTCACGTGCGATCAGCTCACGCATCAGGGCTTCAGCGTCATCCACACGATCGACACGCAGGTAAACCTCCGCAAGCTCCACCTGGTAACCCAGGGTATCCGGATAGTCCGCGACGAGCATTTCCAACTCTGCCGTCGCCCGGTCGCGTTGCCCGGCCTCAGCCAGAATGCTGATGCGGTTTTGGCGCAGCCGCTGCACGTCTGCCTCGGCCACGGTTTCGACCCCCGCATCGAGAATGCGCATCGCACCATCTACGTCACCGGCACGCGCAGTGAGCAAGGCGGTAAGGCTAACGGCCTCGCGGTTTGCAGGGTCAAGCGACAGCGCGAGCTGGGTCTCCTCGAGCGCCTTGCCAGGGTCACCTTCGAGGAGCAGGACCCGGGCACTCAATACCCGCACATCGGCACGATCCGGCGCCAGTTGCAGCGCCTTGTCCACCGCTTCGCGCGCTTCTGGCGCAAGCCGGCCAACCACGTAGTAAGAACCGAGCTTCACGCGCGCGTCCACCAGGTCGGGATCGGCATCGAGCGCCAGCTGCAGGTTGCCAAGCATGCCCCGCAAGTCCTGCTCCTGCTCGTTGATCAGCGCCAGCAAGTAGCGCGCTTCCGCATTCCTGGGCTGCAACTGTACGGCGTTGCGCACCTCGAGCTTGGCCTTGACCAGGTCGCCGGCCGCAAACAGCTCCCGCGCGTTTTCCAGGTAGCTCGCTGAACTTCGTTCCGATGATCCGCAGGCCGCCAGTATCCCGCTGGCTGCAAGGGCAACAAATAGGAATACATTCTTCATCGTGGTCCTGAAAAACTGTCGACCTGGGCGGCTAATAGCGCCCGCCGGCCTGCCAAAGGGCGGCGATTATCGCACACGCTCTGTCAGCCGAAGGGCGACGCGGGTCAACTTTGCAAGTGGCTCTGCAACAGCCTTGCAACCATCAAATAACGGTCGCTGCGCAGACAGCCGCAGCGCTCTGCCGACCATTGAGCCGCAGCACATCACGGAAAAACCCTTTCCAAACGCCCCCGGAGCCACCCTGGCCGGACCTGAACCGGCCAGACTCCGGATTCAGTCCGGGCACCGGTCCTTATTATGTTGCAGCATTATGCAAACTCGGGCCCGGAAGCGGCCAATTCGTGAATCACGAGCCAAGACTGGTGCGGCCCTAGGGGGTACCGGGGAATTTGTAGCATATTGATATTGCACGGCGCATTGGCATAGCTATAATAATTGTGCCCAAAACAAAGCCCCAGTTCAGTTGACCGGAGCCGATAAGAATGGGTTAGGGAATGCCCAACCAGGTGCGAGCCTGGTGCGGAAAGCCACGGGTCTTGCTCTACTGCAGTTGCCCAGATCATGCGCAGCTGAATAGGGGAAAGACGGCCGGGCTGCTACCTCCGATGACGCAAATGGAAACCTGTTTCTGAAAGGAAGCGGGTCATGTTTGCAACTTGGAGGACAAGTTCTCATGAAGAACTATCTAACGGGGCTGGTACTCAGCCTCTTTGCCAGCGCAGCGTTTGCGCAAAGCGTAGTCACTTTCGACGTCAATTTTCATACTGTGTATGCGGCGTCCGGGGGCTTCGCACCAAACCTGACGGCAACAGCCCCAGGGCCATTCAACGACAATGCGCCAATTCCGCCGGTCAACCTGACGGGCACGGTGGTCTTGAGCACCATTGTCAGTACAGCCCAACTGGCGCCTCCGCCGGCGGTCAGTACGCTGACACTGAACGGGTCGTGGACTTCCGAGAGCGGTTTTGAACCGACAAACACGTGGTCGACGCAAACCTACGACAACGCTGTCTTCGACTATAATGCGCCGGACAGTTTCATTGCCGTTGACTTCGTTAGCAGCGGCGCTGACTGGCCCACGCTGGGCGGCACAGCAGCCAACGGTTTGATGTCGGACCAGGGCCCGGCAGACCTCTACGGCGGCACGTGTCCGTTCTTCTTTGGTTGCAGTAGCGCAGAACCCCAGGAGCTGTTCCCGGGTGGTACGCAGATCTTCGATCCTGACGCCGATGGTGGGCTTGGCGCTTCCAACTTCCCAACCTACGGGGACGCAGGTAATCACGCGTTGATCAGCGGCAGCGTGACCGAAGACAACGTTCAGGGTGGCCTGGGTTCGGCCAACGGTCTCGATGCGATCGCGTTCGACTTGATCCTTGTCAACGGCCAGGTGCCACAGCCAGGCGGCACGGTGCGGTTTCTCGTATTCTCCGATACCGCCAGCACGGCCTACATGGTCGAAGGTACGATTGTGCCGGTCCCGGCAGCCGTATGGCTGTTTGGTTCCGCCCTCGGCCTGCTCGGCTGGGTGCGTCGCCGGGCCACGGCCTGACGACCAGCCAGTCTGGGTTTCCTGGAGGGCGCGCCTTCCTGGAATCCTAAAGACAGAAAGGGTCTGCCTTCGGGCAGGCCCTTTTTTGTGTCTGAGCGCGATTACGAGCTGCTGCCTGATCGCCTCGGCCGATGTCTAACCTGGGACACGCCCGGGGCTGCCTCGGGGCAGGAATTCCACGATCGAAGCCATCTATCCGTAAACATAGCGCGGAAATGGCAAGTCAATCGCCCGCGGGGCAGCCAGGAACTGCCTGTTCGTGCATCGCCAGTGCAGACAGGAGAACTTCCGGTCGATTTCAGGAAGTTCCGGAGGCAAGGTCCAGGCTTCGTCGCTAGAATGTTTGGTGCTAGCTTGATGTCGGATGCCCGGCGGATTTGCCACGCTGCGGCGGGGGACAAGACGGAGAACAGCAAGATGCGGATGGGGGGACATATCTGCGGCCGGCTGCTGCCATTAGTGCTGCGGCGTGAGTCCGTTGCCCCAATCTCTGGCACCTGCCAACTCCGTTAACCGACGAGCGGTCGAGTCATGGAGAGAATACCAGTGAGACATTTCATTTCCGGGCTATGGCTGAGCCTTGCGGCCAGCGCATCGTGGGCCCAGACAGAGATCACTTTTGATGTGGTGTTCCACACGGTGTACGAGGCCTCGGGTGGCTTTACCCCGGTCCTTGTCGAAATCATGCCGGGGCCCTTCAACATGTTTGAACCCATCCCGGAACCTGCCCTGATCGGTACCGTGACCTTGACGCTTAACGATGGGACGACCCAGCTGGCGCCGGCGCCGGCGCTCAACACCATTACGCTGAACGGATCCTTTTCCACCGAGAGTGGCTTTGCACCGGCGAACAGCTGGACCGAGAACGTCTTCGTTGACGCGGTGTTCGACTTCTACGCACCCGATAGCTACATGGCCCTGGATTCGACCACCGATCCCCGCGACTGGCCACTGATTACGGGCACCGCGGTGGATGGCCTTATTTCCGACCAGGGGCCAGCCACGCTGTACGGCGGCGTCTGCCCATTTCCGGGCGGGTGCCTGAGCGCGAATCCTTACGAGCTCTTCCCGGCAGGCACCATCATTTTCGATACCGTGAACAGTCTGCCCAATTTTCCGACCTATGCCGATTCTGGCGTTTACCCGTTGATCTCCGGCGCCGCCAATCAGACCGTCAATCCGAATACCCTCGCCTATGACAACGGCATGGATGCTCTCGTGATTGAGGCCGTGCTCGACAACCTGAATGGTCTGCAGCCCTATGGGGACGGGGTGGATGGCAATCCCGGCATCGTGCGCATCCTGACCTTTTCGGTCACTGGCAACACCACTTATATGGTCGAGGGCAGCATCGTCGAGGTCCCGGTGCCGGTGCCTGCGGCCGCCTGGCTGTTTGCATCGGCACTGGGATTGCTGGGCTGGATCCGGCGCCGCTCGACCCGAACTGTCGGGCGACAGCACCGAAGTGTTGCACCAACATCCATCGTAGCGCTGGCGTCCGTGCTGCTGCTCAGCGCCTGCGGCAGCACCAGTCCGCCCAGCACGGATACCGACAACGCGCAGCCGGTCGCAGATGCAGGCCCGGACCAGGTGGGGACGGCGCTGGTCCCGGTAAACCTGGACGGCAGCGGCAGCTCCGACGCGGACGGCGACCCGCTGACCTACCTGTGGGACTTCGAATCCGTGCCGGCCGGTTCCCTGGCGACCCTGTCGGACCCGACCGCCATCGACCCAACGTTTACGCCCGACGTCGTCGGTGACTATGTGCTGAAGCTGACCGTGGACGACGGCTTCCCCGACGGCCCGGACTCGGACACCATGATGATGACGGCAGAAGACGCGGGTACGCTGCCGCCGGTGGCAGACGCCGGCCCGGACCAGACGGTCCTCTTCTCGCCGCCGGGCGTGACCATCAACCTGGACGGCACCGGCAGTTCCGACCCGGATGGCGACCCGCTGACCTACAACTGGGTGATCACGGACTTCCAGAGCGCGTCGGGTTTCCCGCCTGCTAACCAGGCCATGCTATTCGGCGCCGACACGGCCACCCCTTTCTTCGATGTCACCAACGTTGACCAGTTGGGCGACTACACGATTGAACTGACCGTCAGTGACGGCACGCTGGATTCCAGCGACGAGGTGGTTATCACCGTCGAGAAGGGCATGC
>CAMYJV010000063.1 GCA_947258805.1 uncultured Gammaproteobacteria bacterium
CACGGCGCCGCCCCGGCGCAGTGAGTGATCGATGTAACGCATCGCACAGCCCAGCACGACTTCCGCGGTGGCCGTGTCGCCGCTTCTCGACATGCGGACATCTTCAATCACCTGGTCGGTAGCCAGGACCGGGCCGGCAAACAACGCCGTCGCCAACCAGGCGATCCCGCGGCTAGCCGGTACATGGCCCACACCCCGGCGCATGCTCACGGGCTCCATGCCGTCGTGTTATGGCAGGTGTCGCATTCTGCGGTGGTCGGAATGTGCTGGGGCGGCTTGCCCATCGCGATCATGCCGTTGTGACAGCTGGAACAGGTGCCGATGACTTGCAAGTGATCCACGCCGAGGACCGGCGAGAAAGTGATCGTGCTGTGACAGTCCTCGCAAATGTTCGTAGCGGGAATGTGATTGGGCGGCTTGCCTGTCGCGGTCACGCCGTTGTGGCAGGCGAGACAGTTGTCGAAGATGCCCGCATGGTCGAAGCGGGCGGGCACCCAGGCGATGGTGCGATGACAGTCGTCACACTGATCGGAACTGGGCACGTGGCCCGGCGGCTTGCCGGTGCCCCGCTGGCCGTTGTGACAGCTGCCGCAACTGCCAATGACTTCCAGGTGCGCCATGCGCGCGATCGGGGACCACGACTCGGTGCGGTGGCAGGACTCGCAGCTTTCCGTTGTCAGCGCATGTTGCGGCGGCTTGACGGACGCGCGAACCAGGCCCGAATTGGTATGGCAACCGGCGCACTGTGTCGGCGTGCCGACGAAAATGCCGTCCGTGTGGCAACCGTCGCAGGTGGCAAAACGGTGGGCCCCATCGAGCCGGAAACCCGTCGTGTAGTGATCGAATGACGAACCGTAGCTCGCCTGGGCGCTGCCTGTGCCCGGCAGCAGGAGACTGAGCAGCAGGACAAGGCCAGGCGCACACCAGCGACCGGATCTCACACGACATTGGCGATGGCGAGCAGACATGTGTCAGAGCGCCTCGATCTCGTTGAAGGATGTGGTGGTGTGACACCGGCCGCAGTCATTGCCAAACCGTCCTGCATGGGGGTCGTCGAGGCGATGACAGGACGCGCATTCGGCTACGGCCGCTGGCGCCCCGTCCATCGCCGCCGGCTCGCTATGACAGGCCGCACAGTTCAGATCGGCATGCGCACCGGTCAGCGAGAAACTCGTCTGCAGCGCATGGTCAAAGCGCCAGGCGCCCCAGTCCGCGGGGTTGTGGCAGACCTCGCAGGCTGAACCCAGGCCACCACTATGAACGTCGTCTTTTGCATGACAGGCCTGACAGTCTGCTGCCGCGTCGTGAAAAGCCGGTGTTTGGTGGCATTGCGCACAGGCGAGCTCGCCGTGCTGGCCGATTAACGGAAAGACGGTGAGGTCATGGTCGAAGCGAACCTCGACGGTCCACGAGGTCTCACCATGACACCCGGCGCAGTCGGCGCCCAGCTGATTCTTGTGCGGATCATTGGCCCCGTGACAACCGGCGCAATCGCGGGGCAGCGGATCCTGCACGTTGGTGACATGGCAGGTATCACATCCCAGGGCGCCGTGAGCGCCGTTGAGCCGGAAACCGGACGCCTTCGCATGATCGAAGCTGACGGTCGTCCAGTTGCGAACCACGTGGCACGATGCGCAGTCGCTGCCGTTCCTCCCCTGGTGGACATCGTCATCGCGGTGGCAGGCATAGCAGTCCGCCCCTTTACGGTCGCGAAAATCCGCAGCTTTGTGACAACCCTGGCAGGTCAGCCCGGCGTGGCCCCCCATTAACGGGAAGCTGCTCACCTGCAGATGGTCGAAATCGATTCGCGACCAGGCAACGGTGTCGTGGCAGGATTCGCACTGCGGCCCGTTGCCGCCCCGGTGCACGTCGTCGTTGCGATGGCAGGCGACGCAGTCCACGGAATCGAAAGTGTAGGTCTGCTGCTCGTGGCAGGCGTTGCAGCTCAGCACCTCGTGCTGGCCGGTCAACGGGAAGCGGGTGCCGTCATGGTCGAATTGAGTCTGCACCCAGTTCACTGCCGTATGGCAATCCCCGCACAGGGGTCCAAGGGTCCCCTCGTGGGTATCATCCTGGCGATGACAGGCAATGCAATAGGTGTCGGCCTCCCGGAACGGAAGCCCTTCGGTGTGGCAGCTTTCGCAATCCGTCTCCGTGTGGGTGCCCAGCAACGGAAAGTCTGTCAACGCATGTGAAAAGCTGGCCAGGTCGATATTGACCACCTGGGTGTCCCGTCCCTCGTGTTCGGCGTGGCAAACGGCGCAATCCTGGCTCCGTGCTTCAGGCACTCGACCGTGATAGCCCATCTGCCGGCGAATGTCGGCGCCTACCTCTTCATGGCAGACCACGCACAGGTCGTCTTGCGGCGTGTCCGCTAGCGGTGCGTGGCACTGTTTGCAGTCGCCCTCGATGTCTGCGTGGCTGGCAATCACCGGTCCCGGCATGATGAACAGCTGCTCGAGGGAGTCGGCGCGGGCCATCGCGATGCCGCTAACCATGACCACACACGTCGCAATCCACGTGGCGACCAGGCCCTCGCAGCAGCGGCGGATTTTCGTCAATAGATATGGACCACGACGACGTGAACAATCACCGTCAAAACAAGCAGATAGAAGAAAGGCAAATGCACCTTGTGCCACAGCGAAAACAATCGCTCGTAGGCATTGAATTCGGCCACCCGGCGCACCGCCGACAAATGACCGGCGATGTAACGCCGGGTGGAATCGAACAGTCGATCCTGATGCTGGGACACCGACGGCGAATAAGTACCCTCGGCAATCAGGCGCATCCTTGCGAAGCGCACCAGGCGCCGATACTGCAGGCGCGTGCGAATACCCATCACCAGGGGCAGCTTCAAGCTGTCCCAAATGCCTTTTGGCGGCACCAGCACGTGCCGGTCGTATTCCGTGATACGTTCGTGCAGTTCCGGTACAAAAGTACCGGCCCGCACGCCCTTCGGCCCCGTCAATCGCACCCTCGCCAGCAACTCCCGGAGCTGGGCCCGCCGGCCGTAGAGGCCGTGATGAATCTTCGCGTAGATGAATCGACCGATGAGTCCGCTGCCCGCAACTAGCAGCGCCGAGAACAATGCAATCCGGCTGTTCAGCGAGCCGAGTTGAAAATTGCAATGGTACAGGGCGGTTACGGGACCCAGGATTCCCATCACCATGTGCAGGCGAAAGAAATCCTTTATCCGCCCAAGAAAACGCAGCACACGCCAGCGTTTTCTGAGCGGATACAACAGCAGCACGAGAATGCAACAGGCGGCGGCAATTCCCAGGAAGTAGCCCAGTCCGTGTTCCGCTGTCAGGAACTGGCTGTCGCGCTGGAGCCAGCCCAGCAACACCAGCACTGCCGCGGTGCTGAAGCCCAGGAGCGAACGATGACGCTGAATGAAGCGCCATAGCGGTTTGTCCGGCGAATCCAGGCCGGGTATGTCTTCCCACACGTCGGTGGAGATGTCTGTAGATCTGGCTGCCATAAGCAAATTCGCAGCCGGTCCGGTCGCGGATCATGGATGACAAAAAGTCAACAATGACTCAAGACGCGGATGCAATAACACCCGCCCTCGCCCATCGATTCCCGTCCGCGCCTGGCCGGTGTCTCTAGCGATTGACGCCACGCTAACAAGGGCAACGGAAGTGGACAGCGGACATGAGTCACAAAACCCGAAATCAGCACATAATCAGGCCGCCGCGTAAGAGATAAATAAGAACGGCCGGAAAACGCGGTGCTACAAGGTTAAATACGCGCACTCGGCGAAGGCCGAGCAGCGGCCCGTGTGAAGAGGTTCACAATTCCGAAAATACCGTCCACCAGCTTTCATGAGCTTACGGCTGATACGTGCACTTATGTCCGTAACAGCTTGCGGCACCGATCTGGCCAGTCACAGACTCGCCGCTAAAGGACCACTGCAAAAAGAAGTCCAGGGTTTGTTGGTACGCCTATGCGGATAGGGACGTCACCATGGATGGTATGCAGTTTGTCAGGTACGGGGTCGCCGCCGTTAGTTCGGCAGTCATCCTGAACCGTTTTCTGTCCGCTCTCTCCCACACTTTTTCAATTCATTCCACTTCGTTACCCGGGCCAGTCGCGCGGGTAACTGCGTTGTTTTGTGTCGTCGCGAGACGCTGCCGTCTTCGCCGAGTTCGTAGAGGTTCCAGCATGCAAGCACGTCAACGGAAACTGTCCAGGGTTATCGGTTCCGTTCTGATCTTGGCTTTTGCCACTAACGGAGCGATTGCCGGCCCGCGGGAGCAGGCCAAACGCCTTCACGACCGACTTGCCGGCGTGCCGCCGTCCAGCACGGTGCTGGACTCCATGGCCGCCAAGCTTGCGGCTGGTGATGCCCTCGACGCCGCGATGGAGGCGATGGAGAACCCGGCCTTCTACAACACGACGGTTCGCGAATTCGCAACCCCGTGGACAAATCGCGAACGCTCCGTCTACGCCGACCTGAACGACTCTACCGCGACGGTCATCGGTATGATTCGCGACGACCTGCCCTTCGACCGGCTGCTGTACGACGATGTCGTCTATGTCGGGTCGTCGGACGTCTCAAATATCTCCTACTCGGCAACCGATAACGATCACTATCGGCAACTGCAGGCCGACCGTGTCGACCTGAGTAATCCAGACAACCTGGTGCGCGAGCTGCAATCCGGCCAGCCGGGATCTGTACTCGGCGGCCCGGAAACCGCCGGGATCATGACCACCCGCGGTTACGCGAGCGCCTTCCTGGTAGCCGGCACGAACCGGGCTGCCCTGCGCTTCGCGACCCTGAACTTCCTTTGCATGGACATGGAAGACTTCCGTGACATTACGGCCTGGCCCGATCGAATCCGGCAAGACGTGACGCGGTCGCCCGGCGGGGACAGCTCGATCTTCCTGAACGATTGCCTTTCGTGTCACGCCGGACTGGACGGCCTGGCGGGCGCCTTTGCCTTCTACGACTTCGACGAGGATGCACAGCGCCTGGTCCACACGCCGGGCACGGTACAAGCCAAATACCTGCAGGACGCCGGCGCGTTCCGCTTCGGCTACGTCACCCAGGGCGACTCGTGGATCAACTACTGGCGCTCGGGTCCGAACGCCTACGTCGGCTGGAACGGACCGGGCTCCGGGATGGGCGCCAAGAGCCTCGGCATGGAACTGGCCCAGACCCGCAAGTTCGCAGAGTGCCAGGTGAAGACGGCTTTCGAGAAGATCTGTCATCGCCCGCCAAACGGTGCCGCCGACAACCAGGCCGTCACGAGCATTGCCAACATTTTCGAGGCCAATAACCGCAGCATGCAGCGCGTCTTCGCGGAGACGGCTGTCTACTGCATGGGCAACTGATGTTGTGCTCGGCCGCCATGAGCGCCTCAGAGAAGGATCTTAGAGGAGATAGGTCGTGAGTCAGACTAGTTCAAATTCTCAAGCCGCAAATGACCGGGACCGTCTCTCGGGAACACTCCGGTTGCTCGGTCTGCTGCTAATGGCAGCCATACTGACCGCCTGTGTGCGCAACGAAGATGCGCTGCCGGGCGCCTCCACCACCAGCGCCGGCGGCACATCGCCTCCGAGCAGCTCGCCCCCGCCCGGCAGTGCGCCGCCTCCCGTCGGCGACCCCATGCCACCGCCGGTGGACCCACCGCCCCCGGATGATCCGCCGCCCACTGACATGGCGATATTTGCGGCGACGCTGCACCCGCTGCTCACGGACCCGAACAATTTTTGTGCGGGTTGCCATGGCGCCAACCAGATTCCGACCTTCGCAGTCGCCGATGTCATGGCCGCGTACAACGTGGTGGTCAGCCAGCAACGGGTGAACCTGAACTCGCCCACGCTGTCGCGCATTTACCTGCGCCCGGCCGTAGATCGCCACAACTGCGGCGGTGACGCGATCTGCGACCGGATTGCCGCCGACTTCCTCGCGGCGATCCAGGACTGGGCCAACCAGGCAGCTGCAGCCTTGCCGCCACCGGACCCAACCCAACAACAGGTCGTGAGCGCGACAACCACCGCGGCCGAGGCCATGGACGGCGGCACCGCACGCGTGGACGCTGACGTGATCGCCATGTTCAATTTTGACGAAGGGGCCGGCAACGTCACCATGGATTCCAGTGGCGCCGGCGCACCCATTGCCCTGCAGATCGAGGGCATGGAGTGGGTCGACGGCGGCGGCTTGAGAAATGTCTCCGGCAAGGCCCAGGCCAATGCGGCCGACAGTCGCAAGATTTTCGACATGATCGAGCCGACCCGGGAATATTCCATCGAGGCCTGGGTCATCGCTGACAACAATGCCCAGGACGGCCCGGCCCGCATCGTCAGTTACTCGCAAGATACCCAGGTGCGCAACTTCACCCTCGGGCAGAACGCGATCTACTACGTGCTCAGGAACCGGAGCATCGAGACCAGCGTAAATGGCACGCCGGCCATCGAGGCCCTGGATCCGCAGGTGGACACAAACCTGCAACACGTGGTGACGACCTTCGATGAGGCCACCGGCCGCAAGGTCTACATCAACGGCCAGCTGAGCATCGAAGAAAATCTCCCCGATACCCTCGACTGGCAGAACGACCAGACCTTCGTGCTCGGCAACGAGGTGACCAACGATCGCCTGTGGCAGGGCATATTCCGGATGGTTGCGATACACAACCGCGCCCTGAGCGGTGGCGAGATCCAGCAGAACTTCGACGCGGGTGCCGGCAACATCAGCACGCTGCGCTTCGACCTGGCTGCAACACTGGGCGCGCCGGGATATATCGACATGCAGTTCGCCGAGCTGGACGGGGAGTCCTATCTGTTTGCCCAGCCGGTACTGGTGACCGACGCTACGCCCGTCCGGGTCAAGAATATCCGGATCGCCGTGAACGACGTCACCCCGGTCTATGCTCAGGTATTCCGGCGCGTGGACGTCACGGCGCTGCAAACAGGCCTGGAGCTTTCGCCACAGGGTGCCGTGATACCCATGGAGCAGGGTCCGGTAATGGACCGGTTCCGCCTGGAGTTCGAGATTCTCGGCGACCGGGCCGGGCTCGCTGAACCCGTTGCACCGCCAGCACCACCGCCACCCGCTGCGGATGTGCCGGAACCCGATGCGGGCATCCGCGCGTTCTCCCAGGTCAACGACACCATGTCCCTGTTGACGGGAATCGACGCGAATCGCAATGCGGTGCGCGACCGTTACGCCGACCTGCGCGATTCGCTGCCGCCAACTTCCGACATCCTGGCTTTCGGTTCGGCCCAGCAGATTGCGGTTCAGCGCCTCGCCAAAACCTACTGCGGCGAGGTCGCCACTAACAGCGGCGATTGCAACAGGGTCTTCGGTGCTTGCCAGATCGACGGCAATGCCAAACAACAGGTAGCCGACACCCTGTACGACCGGATCATCGGCGACAACATCGGGACTCAACCCGAGAGGGCAGACTTCTCGGCAGAGATAGTCAGCATGATTGACGACCTGGGTTGTGCCAACGGCTGTAATGGCACGGCTGCCGAGACCGTGCTCCAGGCCACTTGCACCGCGGCGTTATCCAGTGCCGCCGTCACGATTAACTAGGCTTTGGTGAGGTAGCAGAAGATGGGCAGGTATATAGAGCAGTATCGGCGCACGGAGGAACGCCTCCGCCGATTAGAGGCACGCATCGAAGCGCGTTGCCGCCGCAGTGGCCACGCCCGGCCCACATCACGCCGGGAGTTTCTGAACCAGGGCCTGATTGCCGGCGTCAGCACGGTATTCCTGCCGAGCCTGGCGACCCTGATGCCAGCGGCCGCGAGGGCGGAATGTGTCATCGACAACAATCCCATGCTGGGCGCCGGCAAGATTCCATTTCTCGCCTTCGATCAGGGCGGTGGCGCGAATATCGCCGGGTCGAATGTCATCGTTGGCGGCGTCGGCGGGCAGGAAGATTTCCTGAATGTCTCCGGCTACGCCAAGCTGGGGCTGCCGGAAGCAATCATCCCGCAGAACGTGGGCGTCGATCGGACTTTCGGGCTGGCGATGCACCCGAACAGTGCCCTGCTCCGCGGCTTGCTGAACAAGACCAGCGCCGGTACGCGGGCGAATACCAATGGCCTCGTGATCCCGGCGCGCTCTGAGAACGACACCGGCAATAATCCGCACAACCCCGTATACGGCATTGCACGGGCCGGGGCGAACGGCGAGTTCGTGGCCACCATTGGCACGCGAAATTCCGAGTCGGGTGGGCGTTCAGATGCACCGGGGTCAATGATTCTGTCGGAATTCCGGCCGACGAAGGTCAGCCAACCGAGCGAAGCCGTTGGGCTGGTCGGTGACGACGCCGGCGACGGCTTCCCGAACGGGCGGGTCGCGCAGGCCGCGGCCATCATCAGCGCATTAAAACTCGGCAAAATCAATGAACAGCAGGCGACGGAGGAACTGGTGCAGTGCGGTTACGACAAGGCCGTGGCTACGCTGAATACCACCATCGCGCCCCAGGATCTCGATCCGGGAGCGGACCCCATCTTGCAGGGCATATTCCCGAACGGCGAATTGAACGACGGCGACTTTCGCAAGGCAGCCGCCGCGATGAAGGTGGTCGTCAACGGCTATGCCGGCGCAGGCACGATTGAATACGGCGGTCGCGACTACCACCAGGATCCCCGCCCTGAAACCGATGGCAAAGACTTCGTGGTCGGTCAGGCCATCGGCGCGTCGCTGGAATACGCGGCCCAGCTGGGCAAACCGCTAATGGTCTACGTCTTCAGCGATGGCTCGGTCGCCGCGGACACGGGCAACCCGGAAGACGACGGCAACGGCACGACCAAGTTCCGCTGGCGCTCGGACAATTCGCAGACGGCGGCCAGTTTTATCCTGGTCTACAACCCGAATGGCCAACCGGTGCTGCGCAACGGGGATGCGTCCCAGCAGATGGGTTACTTCCGCTCCGATGGCAACGTGGAAACGGCCTCCAGCCCCTTCGCCAACAGCGTGACGACACTGGCCGAACTGGTCGTCTTGAACTACCTGGGCCTGCACGGCCAGGAGGGCATGTTCGGCGCAGTCCTGAATAATCCAGGCCTGGGTACGGGCCCCGCGGTGGCGCCCTACATCGCTTTCGAGGCCATTGTCTGAGCGCGGACATCCGGTCGGGCAACCGGGCCAACTCGTCATGAGCCTTGCATATAGAGCGCGCGATGCGTTGATGGCGCCGCACCTTTCGGTCGTGGGGCTGCGACGCTGATGCCACCGGCAACAACCACTGCAGCCAGGCCCGCCGGCACCTGCGACGACGGTCTCGCCGACCTGTTGCCGCTGCTCGCCTGCCCGGGTTGCGGGCAACACGAGCGACCCCTGGTCGAGAGCGGTCATGGGTTGGCCTGCCCTGCGTGCGACACCGAATTTCCGAAGTTTCGCAGCGGCGAGGCCGACATCCCCTGGCTGCTCGCTGATCCCCAGGCCAGCCTGCTGGACTGGAAGGCTCGTTACAACGGCTTCGTGCACAAGAATGCGACGGAACAGCGCCGCCTGGAGGCGGCACTTGCGGAACGGGGCCTTGGCAAGCTGACGCGAGAGCGCATCAGCAAGCTGTTGCAGGCCCGCAAGGCCCACCCCACGCAGATTGACAAGCTGCTGCAGCCCCTCGGACTGAGCGCGCTCCAGCCAGGCGAAGACTCGCGGCCGCCGGACTGGGCCCATGCCCGGCTGCCGAAAAACCAGGTCCTGGACAGCTACTACCCCAACATATTCCGTGACTGGGCCTGGCAGAACGGCGAGAACGAAGCCATGTTCCGTACCGTCGACGGCGCGCTGCGCAAGTCCGACAGGGCCGGGATCGGCAAAATGCTGACAGTCGGTGCCGGCGCCTGCCGGTTGTCCTATGACTTGCACCGGGCCTGGTCGCCGGAGCTATCCGTAGTGGTCGACATTAATCCGCTGTTGCTGTTTCTCGCGAGCCGGGTCGTCCAGGGTGAGACGGTTCCACTCTACGAGTTCCCGATCGCGCCCCTGGACGCTGATTCGTTTGCCGTTTGCCAGCAGTGCGCAGCGCCGCAAGCGCTTGCGGCACCTGCAGACAGCGGTTTTCGGCTGGTGTTCGCCAACGCCATGACCCTGCCCTTCAAGCCGGCCAGTTTCGATGCTCTCCTGACACCCTGGCTCATAGACATCGTGCCCGAGAGCCTGAGCGCCTTTGCGCCGCGAATGAACCAGGTGCTGAAGACCGGTGGCGTCTGGTTGAACACCGGCTCCCTGGCCTTCTTTCATCAGCGGGAAAGCTGGCGCTACAGCGAAGAAGAGGCGCTTGAAGTGCTGGAGGCCAGTGGCTTCGAGATTCTGTCCGTGACGCGCGAGTCCCTGCCGTACTTGCAGTCTCCGGTCAGCGCCCATGGCAGGGTCGAGACGGTGCTGAGTTTCAGCGCGCGCAAAATCAGGGATGTGCAGCCATTCGCACCGCACGAGTATCTGCCGCAATGGATCCTGGATACGCAAAAACCGGTTCCCGGCATGCCGGAATTTGTTGTCACATCCTCCGATCACCTGTTGCGCGCCCAGGTGCTGGCGGCGGTGAACGGCGAACGCAGCGTCGCCGAGATCGGTGAACTGGTAGCACGGCAATACGGGCTCTCTGCCGAAGAGGCAACAGTTGCCGTTAAGAGAATTTTCGTCGAAGTCTGCGAAAGCAAGCTGTAAGCAACGCGCCAAGATCCGGCTGAAACCTGGCTACTGCCCGAGCCTTGTGTTGCTCAGGCCACTGTCTCAACCTAGCTGCCGAGCTGGCTCGGACGGTTGCTCCTGGAACAGATCAGCCATCGCGGCGTACCAGGAAGACAGCGGCTCAGTGTAGGGATTTCTTTTTGCCCAACGCTCTCCACGGCCGCAAATGCGCCGCATATGCTCCCTGGTAACACCAATCTTGTCGCGCTCCAGGCAGTAGTCGTGATCCCACCAGTCGCCCCGTCGCTTGTACTTGCATATCAGGCCAAGGCGCACGGCCAGGTGGAAGACCCCGTAGGCGCTCAGATACTGCTTTGCCTCATCGACGGACAGATCATCGGCAAAGTTACCGATGTGTTTTTCAATCAGACGCTCTTCGACAGCCGGGTAATCGGGCACATATTCGTCGGCCAGCAACCAGGCCATGTCATCGAGGCGATTCCGCGCACCGCAGTGTTCCCAGTCAAACCAGCAAACTTTGCCGTCGTCTGTCGCCATCGCGTTGCCGGGCCTTGAGTCCCACTTGATAAAGCGTGGCTTGCGAGCCGCGAGCAATTCCTCCAGCGCGCCCAACTGGGGCCGGGAAGGCGGCACCCCCAGGTAGTTGCCTATAACCGCCGGACGATCCAGCAGCCCGACCAGCCACTCCAAGGATTTGCCGAGCTTCTTGACCTGGCCGTCGAGCCCGGCCTCCGAGCCGAGGCGCTGGCAGTCGCTGAGACCCGTCAGTGCCGAGTCCAGCAACGCTTCTACCGTGCTCTCGTCCTGGCGGTGCAGCGCCTGCGACAGCCGTTCTCCATGAATTTCTTCCTGGACCAGCAGTCGGCGTTCGTCGCTCGCGATCAGTTGCGGGACCGGCGCGCCGCGAGGTGCCAGTGCTTTAAGCGCCTTGCACTCTGCGGCCGCGCGCTCGCGGGTCCTGCGTATTGAGACGAAAACCGGGCCGCTGTTTTCCAACACCAGGCGAAACGAGTCGCGTGATCGGCCACCCGGAAATTCCATGGCGGCAATGTTCTCTCCAAGCAGACGCGTGCAGTCGGCAGCGACCTGCTTCTCGAAGCGTGCGCGCTTTTTTCTGCGCTCCGACCTTTTGGCCCTGGAGGTCTTGGCGGCGCCCATTAATCTTCTCTGAACGCCCGATTGAAACTACCGACAACCGGCTGAATCAAGTAGCTCAACGCTGTGCGTGAGCCGGTGATGATCAAGGTCTCGGCCTGCATCCCGGGATAGACCCGACCACCGTTCAGGACCTCTTCGGGATCTTCGAGCAATTCGATCTGCGCCTGGTAGTAGCCCTCGTTGGTTACACTGTCGACAAGCCGATCGGCGGATATCAGCGCGACCCGACCCTGCACAGGCTCGGTCAGGCGGCGATTGAAGGCGGAAAACCTGACTTCCGCCTTCTGCCCGACTTGCACTGAATCGCGGTCGTTTGGGTCTACCCTGGCCTCGACGATGAGCTTGCCGGAGCTCGGCACGATTTCGAGCAGCGGCTCCCCGGAGCTGATGACGCCGCCCACGGTGTTGACCCGCAGGTTCACGACGACCCCGCTGGTCGGCGCCCGGATGATCGTGCGCCCAAGGGTGTCTTGAGTTTTCGACAGTTTTTCGTCGAGCTGCACCAACTGCTCGCGAACCTTGTCCAGCTCTTCGCCCAGGCGTCGCGAATGCAAAGCGACGAGCTGCGATCTCTCCATCTCCATGTCGCTGACTTCCTGCCGCGTCGACTGCACGGCCACCTTGTTGGAACGATAGTCCACCTCGGTGTCGGAGGCCTGCCGCTGCAGTTCGAATACCACTTTGCGGGTAATCAGTCCCTGTCGCTGCAATTCAGCGTTTTCTTCATATTCCTGCTGCACCAGCTGCCGCCTTCTGACTGGCCACTCTGATCTGCCGGTCGATGATGTCCAGTTGTTCATAGTGCAGGCGATTGGCAAGCATCGTGGCTTCGATTTGCCCGTTGATCGAGTCACGCACCGAGGGATCGAGCCGCTCAGGATCCAGCCAGTCGGGCAGCTTGACCTCGTCCTGGCCCAGCTGCGCGGTCACCAGGCTGAGTTCCTTTGCCGTGGCAATGGCTTTCTGTTTCTCGAGCAGGTCGAAATCGGCGCGCGACTGCACGTCTGCCAGTTCAATCAGGGTTTGCCCGGCTTTGACGGTGTCGCCGTCCTTTACCAGGATGCTCTGAATGATGCCGCCTTCCAGATGCTGGACGATCTTTCGATAACCCTCTTTGCCGACGACGCCCGCCGCAATGGCTGCGCTGGATATCGGCACGAAAGCAGCCCAGGCGACAACGGAGCCGAGGAAGAGCGCAGTCACCAGGTAGCCGACAACAACCAGCTTTGTCGCGATCGAACTATCGCCGGGACCGAAATCACGGCTGAGACCCGGGGCCGTCATCGCACTGAGCTGTTGATGCACCCTTACCATCCCGGTCAGCCCACTGAACCGCCTGGATCGATCTTGCCCAGGGGCGGCACGCCTGCAGCCGTGGATGCCTTGAGCGCGACCGGCTGGACTTTGTGCTGCAGCGAGCTGCGGATCTTGCCGTCGCGAAGAATCAGCAGGTGGTCAGTATTGTCCAGCACGGCATTCTGGTGCGATATCAACACGACGATGGCCTGGCTGCGCTTGAGCTCTGCAATCGCTTGTGCCAGTGCCGCCCGGCCCTGGGTGTCGAGGTTCGCGTCGGGCTCGTCCAGTACCACCAGCTTAGGGTTGCCGTACAGAGCCCGGGCCAGGGCGACCCGCTGCCGCTGCCCGCCGGAGAGATAGGCGCCGTCCTCGCCGATTTCCGTGGCGTAGCCGTCGGGAAAGCGCATGATCATTTCATGGATGCCGGCCAGCTGGGCGGCGTCGATCACGGCGTCGAGATCGCCATCACTCATGCGCGCAATGTTCTGCCTGACGGTGCCGGAGAAGAGCTCGGTGTCCTGCGGCAAATAGCCGATCGAGGGACCGAGGTCATCCGCGTCCCAGCTGTCTACATCGATGCCGCCCAGGCGGACATAGCCGGAATTGGTTTCGGCGAGGCCCACCAGCAGCCGGGCCAGGGTCGACTTGCCTGCCGCGGTGTCGCCCGCCAGGCCAATGACGTCGCCCGGCATGGCCTTGAAGGTCACGTCCCGGAGTATGGGCTTGCCGCTGCCCGGATACTGGAAACTGGCGTGCCGGACGCTGAGATAGCCACTCGGCATAGGCAAGGTGGAGGACCTGTTCAGTTCCGAGGCCTGGTCCATTCGCTTGCTGATGTTGTCGAACGCGTTGCGCGCCTTCACGAGCACCTTCCACGAACCGATGGCGCGGTCCATCGGGGCGACGGCCCGCCGCATCAACAGCGCGCTCGCGATCAGGCCGCCGGCCGACAGTTGGTTCTTCAACACGAGCAAACCCGCCACGCCGATGACGGTCACCTGCAGCATCATGCGAATAAACTTGGCAATGCTGGCCATTCGGTTCGCGCGGATGCTGGCCTCGGTCTGCAGGTCGACGGCAGCGCCGTGGTGCTGCTCCCAGGCGCCGATGACGCTCGTGCGCATCCCCATGGCCTCGATCGCGTCCGAGTTGCGCAAGATTGCTGTTGCGTAATTTTCCGCTTTCGTGGACGCGTCGTTGGCCTCGTTGATCAGGCCCCGGGTGCTGAATTCGTTGATGAAGGCCAGGATGAGCAACGCGAGGGCACCGACGAGGGAAATAACGCCGATCAGGGGGTGCAGCATAAACAAGACAACCAGGAACACCGGTGTCCATGGCGCATCCAGAATCGGGAACAGCGCAGCGCCTGCGAACAGACGCCTGACGGTGGCAAGGTCTCGCAATCCCTGCGCCGATGTCTTGCGACATTTCGTCACCGACCGGTTGATCGACCCGCTGAGTACCAGGCCACCCAGCCGTGCGTCGAGCCATGATCCCAGCCGTACAAAGATGTAGCGGCGCGTCGACTCCAGGATCGTCAGAGTCATGATGGCGACCACCACGATCCCGGTCAGGAACAGCAGCGTGTCGGTGCTTTTGCTTGGAACCACGCGATTGAATATCTGCAGCAGGTACAGGGGTACCGTCAGCATCAGCAGGTTGATCACGAAGCTGAAGACGATGACCGCGACGAAGGTCTTGCGCTGCAGCTGCAGGCAGGACCTCAGGAACGGGTTCCAGGAGGGCTTGGCGTCGTCTCGATTCACTGCCATGGCGCGCTGCCGAGTTGCACTCAGTTCTTATATTGCGTGACGGCCTGCCGGCCGGGGGCCAGGCCCGGCGGGAGAGAAGAAATACAGCATCGGCCGCCTTCCCTGTCCGCCAATGGGTTAATCATACATGGCTGCGTGGGCCTAGGTAATTCCCGGGCCCGGCGTGCCACCGGGCGGTGGCCCGATGCGGCGCCGATCCAGGGAAGAGT
>CAMYJV010000064.1:0-8311 GCA_947258805.1 uncultured Gammaproteobacteria bacterium
AGGCGCAGCAGGCCGGACGCATAGGTGGCCGCCCGGTAGGGTTCCAGCGACCGGAGTTCCGGCCGGAACAGCGCCGTCAGGTCGCTCATGCCGCGCCGCGCTTCGACTGTCGCCGCAGGCGTACCCGCACGGCCTCCGCATGGGCTTCCAGGCCCTCAAGCCCGGCCAGCGTCGTGACCGTATCGCCGAGCCCGGCCAGGCCGTCGCGACTCAGTTCCTGGAACGTCACCTGCTTCTGGAAGCTACCGACGGACAGGCCGCTATAGCTGCGGGCGTAGCCGTAGGTGGGCAGCACGTGGTTGGTGCCGCTGCAATAGTCCCCCACCGCCTCCGGCGTCCACGGCCCGAGGAAGACGGAGCCTGCATTAACAATCAAATCAATATATTGCCGTGGTTTATCAATCTGGAGTATTAAGTGCTCCGGCGCATAACGGTTGACGATTTCAAAGGCTTCGTCGAGATCGCGCACCAGGATCACGGCCCCGTGTTGCAGGGAGGCCCCGATGGTCTCGCGGCGCGGCAGTGCCGGCAGGGCCGCTGCTATGGCCCGCTGCGTCGCGTCGGCGAGGCCCGCATCCGTGGAAACCAGGATGGCCTGGGAATCCGGACCGTGCTCCGCCTGGGACATCAGGTCCAGCGCGACGAATTCCGGATCGGCGCCGGCGTCGGCCACCACCATGACTTCAGACGGTCCCGCCGGCATATCCAGCGCTGCGCCTGCCGGATCTGCCGCGACCTGGGTTTTTGCCGCCGTAACCCACGCGTTACCGGGACCAAAGATTTTGTCCACCTTTGGCACGGTGTGGGTGCCGTAGGCCATGGCCGCGACGGCCTGCGCGCCGCCGACCTTGAAGATTTGGTCCACGCCGCAAGCCTTGGCGGCGACCACCACCGCCGGATCGGCACGGCCGTCCGGGCGCGGCGGCGTGCAGATGATCCGCACCGGGCAACCCGCGAGCAGCGCGGGGACCGCGAGCATGATGGCGGTGGAGGGCAGCGGTGCGCTGCCCGCCGGCACATACAGCCCCACGGCCGGGACCGGCCGCGAGACCCGTTCGCAGATTACGCCCGGGGCCGTTTCGACGCGGATCGGCGGCGCCAGCTGAGCGGCGTGGAAAGCCTGGACATTCGCGATGGCCCGTTCAATGGCCCCGATCGGCGGGGCGCCAAGTTCCGCGCGGGCAGCCGCGGCTTCCGCCGCCGTGACCTGCAGCGTTTCCAGCGTCGCACCGTCGAAGTCTTTGGCAAAGCGCAGCAGCGCTGCGTCGCCATCTCGCCGGACGGCGGCGATGATCTCTGCAGCCTGGGCCGCTACGTCGGCGTTAGCCCGGACGGCCGGGCGGGTCAGCGCGTCGTTGCGCGCGGCCTCGTCCAGCTCGCTCCAGCGAATGTTGTTCATGCCGGTACTCATGCGAGCATTTTCTCCACGGGCACTACGAGCACCGAACTCGCGCCGACGCTCTTCAGGTTCTCGAGGGTTTCCCAGAACACAGTCTCGCGGCAGACCATGTGCACGGCCACTTTGTCGTCGCAGCCTTCCAGGGGCAGTACCGTAGGCGCCTCGGATCCCGGCAGCAGTTCGCAGATCTGGGCCAGCGCGCTCTTGGGCGCATGCATCATGATGTACTTGCTCTCCCGAACCTGCATCACGCCCTCGATGCGCTGCATCAGGCGGTCCACCCACGCCTCCTTGGCCGCAGGTATCTCCACCGGGGTGCGCAGAATGACCGCCTCGCTGTCGAGAATCGTCTCGCCTTCGCGAATCCTGTGGGCTGTCATCGTGGTGCCGGTCGACACCAGGTCGCAAATCACATCGGCGCGGCCGAGGCTGGGCGCGATTTCCACCGCGCCGGAAAACTCCACCACTTCGGCGGCAATGCCTTCGCGGCGGAGGTAGTCCGTCACCACGTTGGGGTAACTCGTGGCGATGCGCTGGCCGTGCAGATCGGCAACCGACTGCACAGGCCCTTCTTCCGGGTAGCCAAAAGACAACCGGCAGTGGCCGTAGTCCAGCCGCTGGGCGATGGAGAAGGGCTCGCCAGCGTCGCGGTCGTCGAAGCCGAGCCGGGCCTCTTCGACGATGTTGAGGCCCACCACGCCCAGGTCGCAGACGTCATCACGCACCAGGGCCGGGATGTCGTCGTCGCGCACCAGCAGGATGTCCAGGGGCATGTTCTCGCCAAAGCAGATCAGCTGATCGCGCGCGCGGGTGTACTTCAGCCCGCAGCGCTGCAGCAGGTCCAGCGAATGATCCGTCAGGCGCCCGGACTTCTGGATTGCGATCTTTATACGTGTTTCTTTATCAATCATTTACAACTACTTTTTAAGACGCTTTAGCGCCTTTTGATAGCCGCCGGCACCGTTGCTGAGGTAACGCGCCACGCGGCTGATGGTGGTCAGGCTGACGCCGGTGCGGTCGTGAATCTGGCGATAGCTCAGACCTTCGGCGAGGCACTCGGCAACGGCCCAGCGATCTTTCAGGGCCTGCAATTCCGCCGGCGTGCAGAGGTCCTGGAAAAACGCCCGGCACTCGGCCAGGTCGCGCAGGCTCAGCAACGCGCGGAACAGCTCGTCTTCGGCCGCGACTTCCTCGCGGGGACTGAGAATCCGGTGATCTTTCATGGCTCCCGGGTGTTCAAGTGTACTAACATGCTAGTACATTAAAACAGTCCCTACAAGCCCGGTTGACCGACTTTGTGACGGGCCCCTAAACTCCGCCGCCCGCGGCCCACGAGCCCGCCGCCAGTCACCCGGACCCGCGTTATGAGCCAGGACAAGACCAGACAGACCCGCGCCGTCCGGGCTGCGGTGCACACAGACACGCAGTACGGCGCGGTCATGCCGCCGCTCTACCTGAGTTCGAATTTTGCCTTCGAGGCGCTGGGCAAGGCCGGTCCCTACGACTACACGCGCACCGCCAATCCTACCCGCGACGCGCTGGCCGACGCGCTGGCTGAGCTGGAAGGTGGGGCGGGGGCCACGGTGACCGCCTCCGGCATGGCGGCAATTCACCTGGCCTGCCAGCTGCTGAACCCCGGCGATCTGGTCGTGGGGCCGCGGGACTGCTACGGGGGGACATTCCGGCTGCTCACCCAGTGCGCGGAGCGTGGACTGTTTCAGGTGGAGCTGATCGACCAGGCGGACGCCGCTGCCGTCGACGCCGCCGTGGCCCGGGGGCCGCGGATGATTTGGGTGGAAACCCCGACCAACCCGCTGCTGCGCCTGATAGATCTCGTTGATATCAGCGCCCGGGCCAGGACCTGTGGCGCGCTGGTGGCGGTGGACAATACTTTCCTGTCGCCTGCGCTGCAGCGCCCGCTGGAATTCGGCGCCGACCTGGTGGTGCATTCCACCACCAAGTATCTGAATGGCCACAGCGACATGGTGGGCGGTGCTGTCATCGCCGGCACGCCGGAACTCGCCGCGGAGATGCGCTACTGGGGCAACGCGCTTGGTCTGACCGGCTCACCCTTCGACGCCTTCCTGACCCTGCGCGGCATCCGCACGCTCTACGCGCGCATGCGTCAGCACGAAGAAAACGCGATGGCCCTGGCGGCAACGCTGGAGGGCCACCCGGCCGTAGCGCAGGTGCACTACCCGGGCCTCGCGTCCCACCCGGACCATGCGCTGGCAAAACGCCAGCAGTCGGGCTTTGGCGGCATGCTGAGCTTCGAACTGCGCAAGGGCGAGGCGGGTGTCCGCTGTCTACTTGACGCCATTGAACTCTACACCCTGGCCGAGTCCCTCGGCGGGGTGGAAAGCCTGATTTGCCACCCGGCAAGCATGAGCCACGCGACTTTCGACGCAGCCAGCCTGGCGGCAGCGGGCATCGGGCCGGGCTTGCTCCGGATTTCCGTCGGCATTGAGTCGCCCGGCGACCTCGTGAAGGATCTGCAGCGCGGCCTGGACGCCGCCGCTTAAGCCAGGGCTTCGAAAGCGGCCAGCACCGCGTCACCCATTGCCACCGTGCCAATCCTGGCAGCACCGGGCTCGGCAATATCGCCGGTGCGATGGCCCGCCGAGACTGCGTTGAAGACGGCCTGTTCGATGCGCCCGGCCAGTTCCTCCAGGCCCAGGGAATAGCGCAGCAACATCGCCACGCTCAGAATGGTGCCGCAAGGATTCGCAATGCCCCGTCCGGCAATGTCCGGCGCCGAGCCGTGGATCGGCTCAAACAGGCCGCGCCGGTCGGCATTCAGCGATGCCGAAGGCAACATCCCTAGCGACCCCGACAGCATGGACGCCTCGTCCGTGAGCAGGTCGCCATGTGTTCCAGCTGCAGATCGCTGAAGTCCCTGGCGTAAACCTCTGTGGTCACGCTGCGCCACAGGCGCGAAGTGTCCATGACATTGGCCTTGTCCACGGATGTGACGTGGCCGCGGCGCCCGCGGGCCAGCTCGCCGGCCATCCGGACCACGCGCTCGATTTCTTCCCGGGTGTACGTGCAGAGGTCCCGCGCCGAGTTGTCGTCGCGGGATTTCTCGCCGAAATACACGCCGCCGGTGAGTTCGCGGACGACGAGTATGTCCACGCCGTCGAGGCGTTCGGGTTTCAGGGGCGATGCCGCGTACAGCGCCGGGTGAGTCTTCACCGGGCGCAGGTTCGCGTAGACCTGCATCGCGGAGCGCATGTCGAGCAGGCCCTGCTCGGGACGCAGCTTGGCATTGGGGTCGCTCCACCTGGGGCCGCCCACGGCGCCCAGCAGCACCGCATCGGCCTCTTTGCAAAGCGCCCGGGTATCAGCGGGAAAGGGGTCACCGGTGGCGTCCATGGCCGCACCGCCGATCAGCGCTTCACGGACCTCGAAACTCTGTCCTGCCGCTTGTCCGGCAGCCGCCAGCACCCGCAGGGCCTGCGTGATGATTTCGGGGCCGATACCGTCGCCCGGCAGGACCGTAATCAGGGCTGCCACGGACGATCCTGTTCGAATTCGGCAATGGCGTCCGCCTGCGACAGCAGGAAACCCAGCTGGTCGATGCCTTCCATCAGGCAGTGGCGCGAGAAGCCGTCCAGCGGAAAGGTCACCGTGCTGCCGTCCGCCAGCGTCAGCGTTCGCGTGTCGACGTCCACCGTGACCTCGGCGCCAGGATTGGCCAGCAGCGCTTCGTGAACATCGGCTGGGACAATGACCGGCACCAGGCCGTTTTTCAGCGCGTTGTTGCGGAAAATGTCCGCAATGCGCGTGCTGATCACCGCACGGAAGCCGAAGTCCACGAGTCCCCACGGCGCGTGTTCGCGCGACGAGCCGCAGCCGAAATTGTTCCCGGCCACCAGGATCTGGCAGTCCTTCGCGTCGGGCGCATTCAGCGGGAAATCGGGCACCGGCGTGCCGGCCTTGTCGTAGCGCCAGTCGGCAAAGGCCGCGTCGCCCAAACCTTCCTTGTTCGTGGTGGTCAGGTAGCGCGCCGGCATGATCTGGTCGGTGTCGATATCCGTCTGCGGCATCGCAATGGTGCGCGACCTAATGCGGGTGATTCGTTCCATATCCGTGGTCTCAGTGGTTGAGCAGTGTGCGCGGATCGGCGATCTGTCCGGCCACGGCAGATGCGGCGGCCGTCTGGGGGCTGGCCAGCACGGTGCGCGCACCGACACCCTGTCGGCCTTCGAAGTTGCGATTGCTGGTGCTGACGCAGAGTTTGCCCGGTGGCACCACGTCGCCGTTCATGCCGAGGCACATGGAGCAGCCGGCTTCTCGCCATTCCGCGCCCGCGGCGAGGAATACTGCGTCCAGGCCCTCGGCTTCGGCCTGCTGTTTCACCAGCTGGGAGCCGGGTACGACCAGCATGCGCACATTGTCGGCGACCCGCCGGCCGTCGAGAATGCGGGCCGTTTCGCGCAGGTCCGACAGCCGGGAGTTCGTGCAGCTGCCCACGAACACCACGTCCACCGGCGTACCCAGCATCGGTTGGCCGGCTTCCAGGCCCATGTAATCCAGTGCCTTGCGGAAGCTGAGGTTGCCGGTATCCGCCGGGATATGGCCGGTCACAGGCACCACCATGCCCGGGTTCGTGCCGAACGTGACCTGGGGTGCCAGGTCGCTGACATCGAGATTCACTTCCAGGTCAAAGACCGCGTCTTCGTCAGACGGCAGGGCCAGCCAGCGGGCCACGGCCGCATCCCAGTCTGCCCCGTGCGGGACCCGCGGGCGCCCGGCCAGGTATTCCACCGTGGTGTCGTCGGGCGCGATCATGCCGGCCCGCGCGCCGCCTTCAATGGTCATGTTGCAGACGGTCATCCGCTCTTCCATGGTCAGCCCGCGGATCGCGCTGCCGCGGTATTCCAGGACGTGGCCAACACCGCCGTCCACGCCAATTCGCCCGATCAGGGCGAGTACCAGGTCTTTTGCGCCCACGCCGGGCTTCAGTGCGCCCTGGATGTTGATGGCCATGGTCTTCGGCTGCCGCTGCAGCAGGGTTTGCGTCGCGAGGACATGGCCGACCTCGGTGCTGCCAATACCGAAGGCCAGCGCCCCGAAAGCACCATGCGTGCTGGAATGGCTGTCACCGCAGACGATGGTCTTGCCCGGCTGAGTCGCGCCCAGCTCCGGCCCGATGACATGCACGATGCCCCGGTGTTCGCTGTCAAACCCCAGCAGGTCAATGCCGAACTCTTCGCAGTTCAGGATCATCTGCCGAATCTGGCCGGCCGCGGCGGGCTCGGCCACGACATCCAGATCGCCGAGGCTTGCCATGGGCACGGTGGGCGTGGAGTGGTCCATGGTCGCCAGGGTGAGATCCGGGCGCCGCACGGGCAGGCCGCGCTCGCGCAGCTCATCGAAGGCCTGCGGCGTAGTGACCTCATGAATCAGGTGCAGGTCGATGTAGAACATCGCCGGATTGTCGGGGCTTTCCGGGACGACCAGGTGGTCTTGCCAGACTTTCTCGAAAAGAGTTTGACCACTCATAAGTCGGTCTCCGTGATTCTTGTATGGGTACTGCCGGTGGGTGTCCGGCGGCCGGATTCAGCGGGACGCGGCAAGCTCGCCCGCGCTTTGCCCGGGCAGCACGGGTTCGAGCCAACCCCAGCGATCCTGCGTGCGGCCGTCAAACAGCCCGAAAAAGCTGTCCTGCAGCTGCCGGGTCACGGGACCGCGGCCGCCGTTGCCCACCGCCACCTTGTCGACGGAGCGCACGGGCGTCACTTCCGCCGCCGTCCCGGTGAGGAAGATTTCGTCGGCGATGTAGAGCATTTCGCGAGGAATGCTCTGTTCGACGACCACGAGGCCTAGCTGCTCGGCCAGCGTCATTACAGTGTCGCGGGTGATGCCGGTCAGGATCGACGCGCAGGCCGGGGGCGTATAGAGCTTGCCGTCGCGCACCAGGAAGATGTTCTCACCCGCGCCTTCGCTGACCATGCCATCGGTGGCCAGCGCAATGCCTTCCGCAAAGCCGCGTTCCTTGGCTTCGAGGCTGATGAGGGTGCTCGACAGGTAGTTGCCGCCGGCCTTTGCCAGGGCCGGCATCGTATTGGGCGCCGCCCGTTGCCAGGTCGACACGCAGACATCGACCCCGTTCTCCAGCCCTTCGTCGCCCAGGTAGGCGCCCCATTCCCAGGCCGCAACCGACAGTTCTACCGGGTGGTCCGGCCCCGGGGCCAGGCCGATTTCGCCATAGCCCCGGAAGGCAATGGGCCGAATATAGGCGCCATTGTTGAGGCCGTTTCGCGCCACGACCTCCCGGCAGGCCGCGTTAATGTCGTCGGCGGAATAGGGGATCCGGATACGGTGGATCTTGGCCGAGTCCAGCATGCGTTGGGTGTGGGCCTGCAGCCGGAACACCATGGAACCCGCCGGCGTCGGATAGACGCGAATGCCCTCGAACACGGAAGAGCCGTAGTGCAGCGCGTGCGTCATCACATGCACGCGGGCCTCCTCCCACGGCACGAGCTCGCCGTTGTGCCAGATCCACTCGCTCTTCTTCATCGGTCATCGACTCCGGGCGTTGGCCGCGCTTAGATCGTTGCAACCTGCTGGGCCGCATCGGTTTCTGCGCCGGCGCTGTCGTGCGTTGTTCTCCGGGCCACGCGGTTGATGACCTCGAGATAGGCCCGGGCGGCGGCCTCGACGATGTCGGTGCTGACGCCGTTGCCCCGGTAACTCTGGCCATTATATTCCACGGTTACAGTCACCTCACCCTGGGCGTCTTCGCCGATGGACACGCTGCGCACCTCGAAATTGCGCAGATCCAGGTCGATGCCGGTGGCGCGCTCCAGCGCGGTGAACGCGGCCTCCACGGGGCCGTCGCCGACGGCCGCTTCCTTGACCGTTCGGCCGTCCGCATGGCTCAGCTGCACCGCCCCGGCCGGGGTCAGG
>CAMYJV010000064.1:8333-17516 GCA_947258805.1 uncultured Gammaproteobacteria bacterium
AGTTCCGTATCGTCCAGCTGGAAGCCCAGCTCCGCACCCCTTTCCCTGAAGGCGTGCCGGCCGCTGTGTTTGCCCAGCACCAGGTTCGACCGACTCAGCCCTACGTCTTCCGGGCGCATGATTTCGTAGGTGGAGGCGTGCTTCAGCATGCCGTGCTGGTGAATGCCGGCTTCATGAGCAAAGGCGTTTTCCCCGACGATGGCCTTGTTTCGCGGGATGTGCATGCCGGTGATACTGGCGACCAGCCGGCTGGTCGGGTACAGCTTGCGGGTGTCGATGCCGGTATCCAGGCCGTAGTGCTCGGCCCGCGTGCACAGCGCCATGACCACTTCTTCCAGCGAGCAGTTACCGGCCCGTTCACCGATGCCGTTGATGGTGCACTCCACCTGCCGGGCGCCGGCGCCTACCGCGGCCAGGCTGTTGGCCACCGCCATGCCCAGGTCGTCGTGGCAGTGCACGCTCAGCACCGCGTCGGCGATGTTCGGCACCTGCTCACGCAGGTAATGGAATAACTCGGCAAACTCGGTGGGAACGGTGTAGCCCACGGTGTCGGGGATATTCACCGTGCGGGCGCCGGCCTCGATCACCGCCGTCACGACCTCCGCCAGGTAGGCCGGTTCCGTGCGGGACGCGTCTTCGGGCGAGAACTCCACGTCGTCGCAGGACTCGCGCGCCAGGCGCACGGCGTCCACGGCCTGCCGGATGATCTGCTCCTTGGCCAGTTCCAGCTTGTACTTGCGATGAATCTCGCTGGTGGCAACGAACACGTGAATGCGCCGGTTGGCGGCCGGCTCCAGCGCCCGCGCCGCCCGCTCGATGTCACCGGGATGACAGCGGGCCAGGCTGCAGATCCGCGGGCCTTCCACGCTCTCGGCAATGGCATGAACCGATTCGAAGTCACCGGGCGATGCGGCGGCGAAACCGGCCTCGATCACGTCCACGCGCAGGTCGCGGAGCGCGGTCGCCACGCGCAGCTTTTCCCCAAGGGTCATGCTGCAGCCGGGTGCCTGTTCGCCATCGCGCAAGGTCGTGTCGAAAATCGTGACACGCGTGTTTGCCTGCTTGTTCATTGCTCGTCTCCGTTGTCGGCCCGGCTCGTGCCGCGCCTCAGTTCTCGTCGTCCAACCACGGCATCCTGGCTCGCAGCGCCACACCCACCGGCTCGATGGGGTGTTCGAGATCCCGGTCGAGGAGCCGCTTGAACTCCGGCTGTCCGGCTTCGTTCTCCTCGATCCAGCGGCGGGAAAAGACGCCGTCCTGGATGTCCTTCAACACCTCTTTCATGCGCTCCCGCACGTGCTGGTCGACAACCCGGGGGCCGCTGATCAGGTCGCCCCACTGGGCCGTCTCGCTGATGAATTCGTGCATCTTGGCCAGGCCGCCCTCGTGCAGCAGATCGACGATCAGTTTGAGCTCGTGCATGCACTCGAAGTAGGCCACCTCCGGCTGGTAGCCGGCGTCTACCAAAGTCTCGTAGCCTGCCAGCACCAGCTCCGTCGCGCCGCCGCACAGCACCGCCTGCTCGCCGAACAGGTCCGTTTCCGTTTCCTCGGCAAAAGTCGTCTCCAGCACGCCGGCACGCGCGCCGCCAATGCCGTGGGCATAGGCCAGCGCGGTGGCCAGCGCGTTACCGCTGGCGTCCTGGGCCACCGCAACAAGGCACGGCACGCCCTTGCCCTGCTCGTACTGACGGCGCACCAGGTCCCCCGGACCCTTCGGTGCGATCAGCACCACGTCGAGGTCCCTGCGTGGCTCGATCTGGCCGAAGTGAATATTGAAACCGTGGGCGAACAGCAGCGTGGCGCCCTGGGGTATCGAATCCTCGATCTTGCCGTAGAGCTGGGCCTGCGCGGTGTCGGGGAGGAGGAAGGCGACCAGGTCGGCGCCGGCCACCGCGGCTGCCGGTTCCTGCACTTCGCAGCCGTCGGCCTCTGCCTTGGCCCAGGTCTTGCCCCCCGGACGCAGGCCGACCACCACGTTCATGCCGCTCTCGCGCAGGTTCAGCGCGTGGGCCCGACCCTGGCTGCCGTAGCCGATCACGGCGATCCGTTTGCCGGCCAGCCGGGTGGCGTCCACGTCACTCTCTGCATAAATTTTCATTCGAGCTTCTCCTGCGGAAACGTCCGCGATCGTTCATTTTGGTCCAGAGGGGCACAAAAAAACCCCGCTACCTGGGCCGGTGCGGGGTCTTGAAATCTGATGGCCCGTTCAGGCGCCCAGAGGCCCGCACCTCCGCTGCGTAAGCTCGGGGAGCAGGAGCACCGGCACCCGGTGCCGGTCAACGGCGTTCACTGTCGGCACGCTATACATCCTGAAAATGGTCAAGGATGTCGGGGGCCTTGTCAACCTCCAATGTTAGGCTGGCGTCCTGTGCTATGCTCCGGCCGCTTTTTCGCGGGGACATGCCGGCAACGCCGGATGGGGAGCCGCGCAGAAGCTTCGGGCTGGCGCGTGCTGCACCGGGCTCGGAATCAGTTGGTTGGAGCAATAAATTAAGCTCGCGATGCTAATGCAGGCCCCGTGCCACCTGTAGTAAGGTATCTTGGCTTTAGGCCTGCGGTTGCGCGCAGGTAAAAACAAGCGTGCTCGCTGGCACGCAATCTCGAACAAATTGCTGTCAAGGGGATCCCTCATGAGTCCAAGAAGCTGGATGTCGTGGCTCGTGGCAGGCAGTGCCGTTTGTGCACTGTTGCCTTCCTTCGCCATGGCTCAGTCCCTCCAAAAGGTACTGAATACGCAGGAACAGCGCATTCGCCTCGCACAGGAATCGCAGGAACGCGTTGACAATACCGTCAAGCAGACGCGCAGCCTCGAAGACCAGTACAAGGCCGTGCTCAAAGAAATCGAGGGGCTCGAGGTCTACAACACGCTGCTTCAGCGGCAGGTCGACAACCAGGTGCTGCAACTGGTAGACCTGGAAGAATCCCTGCAGCAGGTAGAGGTCATCAACCGCCAGATCGTGCCGATCATGACGAAGATGATCGAGGGGCTGGAGCAGTTCGTAGAGCTGGATGTGCCGTTTCTGCTGGAAGAACGTAGCGACCGCATCAGCGGCCTGTGGGAACTCATGGAGCGCCAGGACGTGAGCGTGGCGGAGAAATTCCGCAAGGTCACCGAGGCCTTCCAGATCGAGAATGACTACGGCCGGACCATCGAAGCCTATAAGGGCACGCTGGAACTGGACGGCGCCACCCGCCAGGTGGACTTTCTGCGAATTGGCCGCGTCGCACTGGTATACCAGACGGAAGACGGCAAGATCTCCGGCGTCTGGGACCAGCAGGGCGGCAGCTGGGCATCCCTCGGCAACGAGTACAAGAATCAGATCAAGTTCGGTCTGCAGATCGCCCGTAAACAAGTCGCACCGGACCTGGTGCTGCTGCCTGTTGATGCTCCGGAGGCCGGCTGATGACTGCAAGAACAGCAATTATTTTGGCGACAGCCGCCGTCCTGCTCACGGGCATTGTCCCGGTGAACGCGCAGGACAACAAAGCCATGTCCATGGACGAACTGATTCGTCGGGTGGAGCAGGGGCGAGTCACCGACAACAAGGAAAACCAGCAGCGCGAGGCGCGATTCAAGCAGGCGCGCACCGATCAGCAGCGATTGCTCAACGAGTCTCAGGGCGTCAAGCGCAAGGCTGAAGCGCGCAGTGAGCAGCTGGAAACCAACTACGACGGCAACGAACAGTTGATCGCAGAGCAGACCGAGTTGCTGAACCAGCGGCTGGGTTCCCTGAAGGAGCTGTTTGGCGTGATGCAGCAGGTGGCCGGCGATGCGCGCGCGCGCTTCGATACTTCACTGACCAACGTGGAGTTCCCGGATCGCGGCGCATTCCTGGAGCAACTGGCGAAGAAGATTGGTGGGTCATCGAAATTGCCGTCGCTGGGGGAAATCGAACAATTGTGGTTTGAACTGCAGCGTGAAATGACCGAAAGCGGCAAGGTCGTCAAGTTCACGACGGATGTCATTGATCAGAGTGGCACCGAGGCACCCACAGAGGTCATACGGATCGGTCTGTTCAATATCGTAACGGATGGCAAATACCTCAAATACGAGAACGGCAAAGTCAGCGAGCTGCCCCGCCAGCCCGAGCAGGCCCGGTTTACGGACAGTACCGATGACCTGTTCGACGCTACCTCCGGCAAGGTTCGTTTTGGTTTCGACCCGACCCTGGGCGGCGTGCTGAACTCACTCGTGGCAAGGCCGAACCTGACGGAACGTATTCAGCAGGGCGGCCTGGTGGGCTACCTGATCATTGCGCTGGGCATAATCGGCGTGCTGATCGCCCTGGAAAGGATGGTGGCGCTGGGCATCGCCAGCCGCAAAGTGACGGTGCAGCTTGCCAAGGATGCACCCACCAAAGACAACGCGCTGGGGCGGGTGCTGGGCGTGTATGACGACAACCGTAACGTCGATACCGAGACCCTCGAGTTGAAGATGTCCGAAGCGATCTTCAAAGAGACCCCGTCACTGAACCGCGGCCTGCTGTTCATCAAGATTATCTCGGTGGTGGCCCCGCTGATGGGCCTGCTGGGTACGGTGACGGGCATGATCCAGACCTTCCAGGCGATCACGCTCTACGGTACCGGCGATCCGAAGCTGATGGCGGGCGGTATTTCCCAGGCACTGGTGACGACCGTGCTCGGCTTGACGGTGGCGATTCCGACGGTGTTGCTGCACACGCTAGTCAGCGGTCGCAGCAAGCGCATTCTGCAGGTACTGCAGGAGCAGAGCGCCGGCATCATCGCGAAGCATGCAGAAGCGCACGGCGGTGTGGCCGAGCGCCGGGCCTGAGCCGGCGAGGGGGAGAGAGCTGGCGATGCAGTGGTTCATCGACGCCCTTGAAAGCGTTCGGGGCTTCCTGGAGATGGGGGGTCCCGTCCTGACGCTCATCGGCTGGACCATCTTCGCCATGTGGATCCTGATCGTCGAACGGCTGATCTACTTTCAGACAGGGCTGAAGCAGCTAGCGCGCGAGGTCCGGGACAGCTGGGAGGGCAGAGGCGAGCGCAAGTCCTGGTACGCGCATCGCATACGCGAAGGAATGATCTCGGAATTCTCGATGTCGGCCAACGTCGCGATCCCGGTGATTCAGACCCTGGTGGCCTTGTGCCCCTTGCTCGGCCTTATGGGCACTGTGACAGGAATGATCGAGGTGTTCGACGTGATGGCGCTCACAGGCAGCGGCAACGCGCGGTCGATGGCCTCCGGCGTATCCCGCGCCACGATCCCGACCATGGCCGGCATGGTGGGCGCGCTGTCCGGCGTTTTCCTCGTGACGCTGCTGACGCGCCGAGTGGAGCGTGAGGTAGAAAATCTGGAGGACTCGCTCACGATGGACCATTGACGGGTCCTGTGCAGGTGCAAGCAATATGAGTACAAGACTGGACGCACTGGGTCGCTCCCTCTCCGAGGGCGAAGAAGAGGCCGAGATCAACCTGACGCCGATGCTCGACGTCGTATTTATTATGTTGATCTTCTTCATCGTAACGGCGTCTTTCGTCAAAGAGATAGGTGTCGAGGCGCAGCGGCCGCCATCTGTCCAGCAGAACCCGGAGAAGAGCGACTCCATTACCATTAAGATCACCAGCACCAATAACATCATGGTGGATGGCCTCAGCGTCGACCCTCGTGCGGTGAGTGCGCTGATCACCCGCCGTAAGGCCGAAGCGCCGGATGCACCGCTGGCGATCCTGGCCGGGAAACGAGCGCGGACCCAGCTCGTGGTAGGGGTCATCGATGCCGCCCGTGAAGCGGGTTTCCGGGGCGAGGCCATCCCGATCAGCCCGCTGCCTGAATAGACAACGAGGACGCCAAGCATGAGTTTGCGCCGCAACATTTCCCAGGCCGGCGAGGAAGACGAAGGCGAGATCAACCTGACGCCGATGCTCGACGTCGTGTTCATCATGCTGATCTTTTTCATTGTGACGGCGACCTTCATCAAGGAAGCCGGCATCGACGTCAACCGGCCAGTGGCCAAGACAGCCGGGGAGCAGCGGGGTGCCAGCATCCTGATTGCCATAAGCCCGAACGATGATGTCTGGATCGACCGGCGCAAAATGAAGCTCGAGGCCGTGAAACCCGCCGTGGAGCGGCTGCTCGCCGAGAATCCAGAGGGCGAGGTGGTGATCCAGGCCGACTCGGAATCCCACGCTGAGACGTTGCTGGAAGTGATGGGATCGGTCCGCGACGCCGGCGCCAACAATATCGCCCTTTCGGCGGAACAAGATTAGGCTAGGCTAGGTCTAAGCCTGTGAGAACGAACGGAATCGAGGTCTAATGGTTGCGAGAATCGGCATTTCCCTTGCAGCAGGCGTAGTAGTCACCTTTGGTCTGTTGTGGCTCATGCAGATCCTGATTGCGACGGGCGAGAAAGCCCTGAGTGACGACCAGGACTACAAGTTCGTCGATTTCGTGCGCGTGGATCGTGACGAGAATATCGAACAGAAAAAAACGAAGCCCAAGAAACCGCCCGAACCAGATCAACCGCCGCCAGACCAGCCGCCGCCGGACTTTGACAACGCAGACCCGTCTGCCCAGGGCATCACCATCGGCAACGTGAACGTCGACACCGGTATCAGCATTGGTGGAATCGGCGGCTTCGACAACGTAGATGGTGAGTATCTGCCTATCGTGAAGGTCGCGCCCATCTATCCTCGCCGCGCGCAGTCGCGTGGCGTCGAGGGGTACTGCATCCTTAGTTTCACCGTCACGCGCACAGGCACTGTGGCCGATCCGGCAACTATTGAATGCAGTAGCACCCTGTTCGAGCGCGCATCGACGAACGCCGTGCTCAAGTTCAAGTACAAGCCACGGGTAGTCAATGGCGAGCCCATTGACGTGCCCGGCGTGAAACACAAGATCACGTTCCAGCTCGAGGACTGACGAATGCTGCAATCAGGCCAGGGACAGCGCATCACATGGTGGACGGCTCGTAATACCGGTTGGCTTCTGCTGGTGCTGCTCACCCTTGGCTGGTGCGTGGCGCCCCCCGCGATTGCGCAGGAAGGCGAGAAGCAGCAGCAGGAAACCAAGCGCACCGGGTCCATGAGCGAGAAGACCTATAAGAAACTCGCCGAGGCCCAGGAACTGGCGGACGCGGAAGACTTCGCCGGCGCGCGCCGGGTGCTGGACGAGCTGCAGGCTTCGCCGAAACTGTCACCGTACGAGCTGGCGCAACTCTACAATTTCTACGGTTTCATTTATTACGCGGAAGAAAACTATACGCAGAGTATCGCCTCCTACGAGAAGGTGCTGGCACAGCCCGAAATTCCGCAGGGTCTGCGGGACCAGACCCTTTACACGCTGGCTCAGCTCTACTTCACGACGGAGAAATGGCAGAAGGCTATTGATCTGGTGAACCAATGGCTCGCGACGGCCACGAACCCTGGCCCGGAGCCCTACATTCTGCTGGGGTCTGGCTATTACTCCCTTGAGCGCTGGAAAGACATGATCCAGCCCATTGAAACGGCCATGCGCATAGCGCGCGAGCGGGACAACCCCGTCAAGGAGCAGTGGTACCTGTTGTTGCGCGCCGCTTACTACGAGATGGAGAACTACAAGAAGGTCAAGGACATTCTTGAAGTGCTGGTCGTCAATTGGCCGAAGAAAGAATACTGGACGCAGCTCTCGGCCATGTACGGTGAGCTGAAGTCGGAACGCAAGCAGCTGGCCGCTTACGAGGCGGCCTATGACCAGCAGTTGCTGACTCGCAGTGCCGAATTGGTGCAGCTGGCGCAGCTCTTCCTGCAGGCAAACGTGCCCTACAAGGCGTCACGCGTGCTCGAAAAGGGCTTTGAAGCCGGGATCATCGACAAAAAGGCCGAAAACTACCGGCTGCTGGCCAACTCCCTGCAACTGGCCGCGGAAGACCGTAAGGCGATCCCGGCCCTGAAGACGGCCGCAGGCATGTCTGACGATGGCCAGCTTTTCGTGCGGCTGGCTAACAGCTACCTCAATGTGTCCGAGTACGACGCGTGCGTCGAATCGGCCCGCAAGGGGCTCGACAAGGGCGGGCTGCGGCGCGAAGACAACGCGTACATCGTGCTTGGCATGTGCCTGTACGAAAAAGACCAGTACGAGCAGGCAAAAAAAGCTTTCCGCTCTGCCGCCCGCGACAAGCGCAGCGCCAAGACCGCCAACCAGTGGATCCAGTTCATCGAGCGCGAGCAGGATCGGGAGCGGCAGCTGGAACAGTCGTTGCAGCGGGTGCGCCGCGCCAGCACCAACTAGGCCGGTATCAGGGTCCTCGCGCGCGTCCGTTCATGCCTCGGATCACCTACTTCGACCCGGCGGGGGCCCGCCATGACCTGGATGTGGATCCTGGCAGCACGGTCATGGAAGGGGCCATCGACAACAATGTGCCCGGGGTCGTGGCGGAGTGCGGTGGGGCTTGTGCCTGTGCAACCTGCCACGTCTATGTTGAACATGACTGGTTGCCAAAGCTTGCCCCGGTTTCGGAAATGGAGGACGCGATGCTCGATTCCGCGTTGTCCCGTCAGCTCAATAGCCGGCTCAGTTGCCAGATCGAGGTCGCCGACGAAATCGACGGCCTGATCGTGCACGTCGCGCCCAACGACTCTTAGACAAAATTCCATGCAGCTGATCACGCTCGAATGCCGGGAACTCGCAGGCCGGCCGGGCGCAATTACGCGCGGCGGCGAAATACTTGACCTGGCCGCGGCACCCACCACGCTGGATCAGGCCCAGTGGATTCCACACTCGGTGGTCAGCATTCTTGCCGCCGGCGAAGAGGGCAGGGAACGCGTTCAGCGGCTGCTGGATGCCGCTGCTGCGGCAGACCCTCAGCAGCTGCGCGACGCCGGCGTCCTGTTGCCGATGGATCAGACCCGCCTGATGGCCCCCGTGCGACGACCGGGGCTCGTATTACTGCTTGAATCGGACCGCGCCGACGTCGGCGAGCCGGATCCAGTGGCTTACATCAAGAGTCCGAATACGGTCGTCGGGCCCGCCGCGACCGTCAACGTGCCGTGGCGCGCTGCCGACGGGCTCAGTGCACGCCCGCTGTTCGGCGTGGTGCTCGGTCGGCCGCTGCATCTGGCCGATGCAGAAGAGGCGAATTCGGCCATTGCGGCCTATACCCTGTTGCTGGATCTGTCGCGCCCCCACCTGGGCGGCGTGATTGATGTGGCGAGCTGGCGCAGCTACCTGGACAGCAAGCAG
>CAMYJV010000064.1:17624-30128 GCA_947258805.1 uncultured Gammaproteobacteria bacterium
GCGATGATCTGCCCGCTACGCTGGCGAGGCTGTCGAAGCGCTTTGGCTTCCGGCCCGGCGATGTGATCGGTTTTGATCTGCCGCTCGGCGTCGACGATCAGCGCAGTTTTCAGGGCGGTGATCTCATCGCGCTGGAGCTGGAGGGCACCATGCGGCTGGAGACAAGGCTGCAGTTCTGACTGGCGATCGCCTGCAAACGCAACTGACGAGCGTCAGGCAATCGCTACCAGCTCGAGCAGCTCACCGGCCGGGCCACGCAGACAACGCGATTCGCGACTGGCGAAGCTGACGATGGCGATGCCGGGCGGCAGCTCGCCTTCGCGTGTCGCCCGCGGGCCTGCGGCCACGGGCATCTCATCCAGCTCGATCAGGCTCTGGCCGGCCACCGGCAGGGCGGCGATGGGGTAGCGATGCTCCGGCGACAGGCCGAAGGCGGCTGACATGCCTTTGACCCTCGATTCCACCACCGGCGCCCGCGGCAGGCCGAAGCGGTCGGCATAAAAGCCCTGCAGTGCATCCATGGACGGCCCGCCCAGGATCACGATGAAGGTTCGGTCAACGTCGCACCGCGGCGCTGGCACGTCGAGCCCGGGCACCGGTTTCTTGAACTGGGTCAGGTACAGCAACTCGCCGCCCGGGCCGAGGATCTGCATCGCGCGTATGTCGTCGCTGAACGACAGGTCCTGGGGCTCACCGATGATTGTGAAGGGCGAACCGTCGATTTGTCTGGCCAGCGCGTCGACGTCGCGCACGATGAGTTCCGCGGCGTTCCAGCCGTGACTCGCAAAGGGTACGTACTCCGTGGCGCTCGCCTCGATGACCCGAAAACGGAAATCGTCGGCGGCAGCTGGCGCCAGTTGGAGCATGGGTCGACCGGCGATCGCGGGCGCGCCCCAGTCGCGCGCCTGGGTTGCCGAGACGTCGGACTCCGTCACGACCCGGTAATCGAGACAGGCCGCGTAGGCCTCGCGAACCGCATGGAGATCCGGGGCCGTGAAGGTCACCGCCGTAATGGGCCCCATCGGGGCCGGCCTCTCACTCATGAGTCACTACCTCAGATAATGCCGCGGTCGCGCAGTTCCGACATGTGGCCGCTGCCCATGCCGAGAATCTCGCCATAGATTTCTTCGTTGTGCTGGCCCAGTTCCGGGCCCGGCGTGCGCACCGCGCCCGGCGTATTCGATAACTTGGGCGCGACGTTTTGCATGCGGATTTCGCCAAACACCGGGTGCAGGGTCTTCACGATGGCTTCGCGGGCCTGAAAGTGCGGGTCTTCCAGCATCTCCGGGGCGCGGTAGATCTTGCCGGACGGGATTCCGCTGTCCGCCATCAGCTGCTCCAGCTCCGGCCCGGGGAGGCTTCGGGTCCAGTCCGCCACCAGTTCGTCGAGCTCGACCTGGTGAGCACCCCGTGCCGAGTGGGTCGCATAGCGCTCATCTTCCGCGAGCTCCGGACGACCCATGGCCGCGGCCAGGCGTCCGAAGACGGTGTCCTGGTTGGCCGCAATCAGGATCAGACCGCCATCCCGGGTGGGATAGACATTGGATGGGGCGACGTTGGGCAGAATCGTGCCCTGTCGTTCGCGGATATAGCCGGCCTGATCGTATTCGGTGACCAGGGACTCCATCATGTTGAGCACCGCTTCGTAGATGGCAGAGTCCACGACCTGGCCCTGGCCGGTCCGCTCGCGGTGATGCAGCGCCATCATGCCGCCGAGGCAGGCGAATGTGGCCGCAAGGGAGTCGCCGATACTGATGCCCATGCGGCTCGGCGGCGCGCTTGGGTCGCCGCACACATAGCGCAAACCACCCATGGCTTCGCCGACAGCGCCGAAACCCGCGCGCCCGGAGTAGGGCCCGGTCTGACCGAAGCCGGACACCCGGATCATGATCAGCCCCGGGTTCTCGCCCTTAAGGCGCTCGTAGCCGAGGTTCCACCGCTCCATGGTGCCGGGCCGAAAATTCTCGAGCAAAAAATCTGCCTTCGCGATCAGGTCGCGGGCAATGGCCTGGCCCTCCGCCTCGCGCAGATTCAGGGTGATGGACTTCTTGTTGCGAGCCACCACCGGCCACCACAAAGACTTGCCATGGGCCTTTTCCTGGCCCCAGTCGCGCATGGGGTCGCCCTGGTTGGGCGGCTCAACCTTGATCACTTCAGCGCCAAAGTCGCCCATCAGCTGGCCACAGAAGGGCCCCGCCAGGAGTGTGCCCATTTCGATGAGGCGGAGATCGGCCAGCGGGCCCTGGTTAGCGCTTGATTGAGTCGGCATGTCGCGACGAATTCCTTAACCTGTAACCGGAAGTCCGGGAGCGGGCTGCCGGCGGCCGGCCCACGCCGGCCCTGGAGTAACCACGACGGGGCGACCGCCAGTCCGGATTGGTGTCACCCCGTCCCTGCGATAGAATCATGTGCTGTAAACTAACTGATTTTACCCTGCAACCAGCTTCCCATGGCCACTACCAAGCGCCGCGTTTCTATCATCGAGGTCGGCCCGCGCGACGGGCTGCAGAGCGAGCCGGAAATCCTCTCCACGGAGGTGAAGCTCGCCTATATCCGTAAAGCGATCGATGCTGGAATCCGCCGGCTGGAAGTTACCAGCTTCGTGCACCCCAAGCGCGTGCCGCAAATGGCCGATGCAGAAGCCGTTATTGCCGGCTTACCCAAACGCGACGACGTGACCTACATCGGCCTGGTGCTGAATCGGAAGGGTTTCGAACGCGCACGTGACGCCGGGATCGACGAAATCGGTATGGCGGTGGTCGCCAGTGACACCTACAACCAACGCAACCAGGGCGCTACCACCGCCGAGTCCATTGCCGCATGGCTGGATATTGCCCGCGATGCCAAGGCCGCAGGAATGCGCGCCAACGTGATGGTGTCATCGGCCTTTGGCTGCCCCTTTGAAGGCGAGGTGCCCCTGGCCCGGGTGCTCGAGATCGTCGACAAGGTGATGGCGGCCGAACCCGTCGAACTGGGCCTCGCTGACAGTATCGGCGTCGGTGTGCCGGACGAGGTCGAAGCCATGCTGCACGCGGTTCGCGAGCGCATTGGTGACACGCCGGTGCGCTGTCATTTTCACAATACCCGCAATACCGGTCTGGCCAATGCGCGAGCTGCCATTACGGCGGGCGTGACGTCGCTGGATGCGAGTATCGGCGGCATCGGCGGTTGTCCCTTCGCGCCTGCCGCGACGGGGAACATTCCCACCGACGACCTGGTGTATATGTTGCAGAGAGCCGGCATTGAGACCGGCGTGGATCTGGAAAAAATTATTGAAACAAGTGAGTGGCTACAAGAGCAGCTAGGCCGTGACGTGCCGGCGATGCTGCCGAAGGCCGGAATCTTTCCGCAAATCGCTGAACGCAATCGCACGGCGATATAAGCGGTTACAACGGACCGTCCGTCCACCGGCAACGACCGCCGGTGTGGCGTATGCCTGCAAACAGAACTGAGGAGCCCAAGGGGACAGTATGAGCTACCGATTAGGTGTCGACGTAGGGGGTACTTTTACCGACCTTCTGCTTGTAGATGAGAAGTCCGGCAACATTCACACGGCGAAGGTGCCGAGTACTCCGGACGATTCGTCCATTGGCGTACTGAACGGGATCGAACGGGTGTGCAAGAGCGCCAGGATCAATCCCAAGGCCATTACCCATGTCATGCACGGTACGACCGTGGCCACGAACACCATCCTCGAGATGTCCGGGGCGAAGGTAGGCCTGGTTACGACGAAGGGCTACCGGCAGGTCCTGCAGATTGCACGGTCCTTCGTGCCGGGTGGCCTGGGCGGCTGGGTGATCTACAACAAGTCCCTTCCCATTGCGCCGCTGGCACTGACCGTGGAAGCCGATGAACGGGTCGGGGCCGACGGGGAGCTCGTTGGCAAGCTCAAGGTCAGCGCGCTGGAGCGTGAACTGCGCCGGCTGAAAAAGAAGGGTATCGAGGCCCTGACGATTTCGCTGATTAATTCTTTCGCCAATCCGAAGAACGAGAAAGAAGTAGCGCGCGTCGCGAAGAAGGTCTTCGGCAAGATGCCGATTTCGCTGTCTTCCGAAGTCGTGCCGGAGATGCAGGAGTACGAGCGCACCATCACCACGGTGGCCAACTCCTACGTGCGGCCAAAGGTCGAAAAATACGTGCGCAACCTCACGCGCGAACTGCGCAAGACGATGGATGACGTGCAGCTGCACGTGTTGCGCTCCGACGGTGGCCTGGCATCGGCCAAGGCCGCCGAAGCTTACCCGGTGAATCTGCTGATGAGCGGTCCGGCGGGCGGCGTGTCGGGCGCCATCTGGGTAGCGACACAGGCCGGATTCCCGAACATACTGACTTTCGACATGGGCGGCACGTCTACCGACGTGGCCCTGGTGGAAGACGGTAAAGCCCAGTTGCGCCGCGAGACCACGGTGGGTGACGTAGTGGTGCGGGCCTCGTCGGTGGACGTGCGTACGGTTGGCGCCGGCGGCGGTTCCATCGCTCACGTGCCGGAACTCACCGGTGCGCTGCGCGTCGGTCCGCAGAGTGCGGGCGCGGCGCCCGGTCCTGCCGCCTACGACAAAGGCGGCGACCTGCCGACCGTGACCGACGCCAACGTTGTGCTCGGCTATCTGCCTACAGCGGTTCGACTGGGCGGTGACATGAAGCTCCGCAAGGACCTCGCCGACAAGGCGGTGAAGAAGGTCGCGGATCCGCTGGGTCTGTCTATCAAGGAGGCGGCGGCGGGCATCATCGATATCGTCAACGAGAATATGTACGGCGCGCTGCGCCTGGTGTCGGTGGAAAAGGGCTACGATCCGCGTGACTTTGCCCTGATGGGCTTCGGCGGTGCCGGGCCGCTGCATGCCAATGCGCTGGGCAGGCTCACGAACGCGTGGCCGGTGATCATTCCGCCGGGCCCGGGCGTGCTTTGCGCCTATGGCGATGCCACGACCCGGGTGCGTGACGAAGCTTCCCGTACCATCATTCAACGCTTCAGTCAGACCACGGCCAAGGATTTGGCCGCGGTCTGCAAGAAACTCGCGGTACAGGCCACCAAGACCCTCAACGCTGAAGGCGTGCCAAAGAAGGATCAGACCCTTGGCTTCGAGGCCGACATTCGCTATCACGGCCAGGGCCTGGCCCTGACCGTAGAAGTCGACGTCGCGGAGCTCGAGAAGAAGGGCCTGGATCTGCTGGGCAACCAGTTCGACGAAATGCACCGCCAGCTCTTTACCTTTGCGTTGCCGGAAGACAAGGAAGTGGTGAACGTGCGTGCCGTCGCGCAGGGCAAGGCCACCCATGTCGCTGCGCAAAGCGTCGGCAGCGGCAGCAAGAGTCCGGCGAGCGCGAAGGTCGCCGACATCAGCGTCTTTATCGACGGCAAAGACCGCAAGGCGGTCTTGTATAACCGCGCGAAGCTGAAGTCGGGCAACGTCATTGACGGACCGGCTATTGTCCAGGAGATGGACTCCACGACGCTGATCTTGCCGGACCATGCCGGGACCGTAGACGACCTCGGTAACATCCTGATCAACCCGCTCTGACCACGGGAGCCGAAGATATGCCAGCCAAAATTATTGAAACACGGCCCAAGCCCTTCAAGCGGGTGAAGATGGATCCGATTACCCTCGACATCATCGAGAATGCGATGTTGAACGCCCGTTGGGAAATGGACACCGTGCTGTTCCGTACCGCCATGTCGCCGGGTATCCGCGAACAGGGCGATGCCTTTCCGATGATCGCGAACCTCGACGGCAAGATGGTCGTCGGCCAGTTCGGCAGTTTCATCTACGGCTTCAAGGAAGCCTACGACGGGACCATCGAAGAGGGCGACATCTTCTTCATGAACGATCCCTACACCTGCAACGGCGCGGTCAGTCACGCGAATGACTGGTTATTGCTGCGGCCGATCTTCAAGGACGGCCGGCTGGTGTCTTACGCGGCGCATTTCGGGCACATGACCGACATCGGCGGCAAGGTGCCCGGCAGCCTGCCCACGGATGCGCGGCAGATCTTCGAGGAAGGCATCCGCGTCCCGCCCACCAAGATCTTCAAAAAAGACGTGCTGCAGGAAGACTTGCTGAATACGATCCTGCACAACTGCCGCATGCCGCATTGGAACCGCAGCGATTTCAACGCCATCATCGCGTCCATCCGCACGGCCGAGAAGCGCGTGCTGGAGATGTGTGAGCGCTTCGGCGACGACGTTTATTACTCGGGCCTGGAAGACCTGCTGGATCGCAACAAGCGGGCCATGGCCAAGCTGATCAAGGATACGATCCCGACCACGAAGCAGTCTTTCGAAGACTATATCTGCGACGACGGCATGGGGATGGGGCCCTACAAGATCAAGTGCTCGCTATGGCGCGAGGGCAACAAGGCAATCTTCGACTTCACGGGCACCGACCCGCAATCCATCGCGTCGGTCAATTTCCTGCTGAACGAAGAAATGTTCAAGATGTTCTGCGGCGTGTACATGATCATGGTCTTCGACCCGCAGATCATGTTCAACGACGGGTTCTATGACCTGATCGACGTGCATATTCCGGAAGGGACGCTGTTGAAGCCGAAGTTCCCGGCCGCGCTGTCGTGTCGCACCCACGCGCTCGGGCGAATTTTCGACGTGCTGGGCGCACTGCTCGGGCAGGGCAACCCGGACTTTCTGAACGCCGCCGGCTTCTCGGACAGCCCACACCTGATGTATTCCGGGCACGACAAGAACGGCGAGTGGTACCAGTTGTTTCAGATTGGTTTCGGCGGCGTGCCGGGGCGGCCCTTCGGCGACGGCCCGGACGGACACTCGCTGTGGCCGAACTTCACCAACGTGCCGAACGAGTTCCTTGAGGCTTACTTCCCGCTCCGCATCGAGGCCTATGAGACGATCCCGGACTCCGGGGGTGCCGGCCACCACCGCGGCGGCAATGCAATTCATATGTCGTATCGCTTCCTCGAAGACGGTGAAATTTCCATCCACGACGACCGCTGGCTCACGAAGCCGTGGGGCGTGAACGGCGGCACGCCGGGGCAACGGTCCACGAAACTGATCGAGCGCGCCGACGGCTCCTCGGATTTGCTGCCATCCAAGGGCGACAATATCGTGGTCAAGAAAGGCGACCTGCTGCACTTCAATACCTGGGGTGGCGGTGGCTGGGGTGACCCCCTGACCCGTGATCCGGAGAAAGTGGTGTTCGACGTGGAGGCCGGCCTAGTCACTGTGGACGGCGCCAAGCGTTATGGCGTCGTGCTGAAAAGAGACGGCACGGTGGACGAAAAGAAAACCGCGTCGCTGCGCGCCCGCATGGCGAAGAAGCGCGGCAAGACCAAGGTCTTCGATTTCGGCGGTACGATTCCTGAGCTGAAGAAGCGCTGCAAACGCGAGACCGGGCTTGAGGCGCCGGCAACACCGGTATTCCGGAGCCGGAACCGGGATGAAGCGGCCGCTAAGCCGAAGCGAAAAACCAAGGCACGGAAGAAGCCCGCAGCGGCCAAGAAACCGGCCAAGGCCAAAGCCAAGGCCAAGAAGAAGACAGCCTCGGCCACCCGGCGACGGCGCAAGGCTGCCTGATCGTCTGGCCACTGGCCGACCATGGGCCCTGGTCCCTGTTTCCGGGGGGCAGGGCCTTTTTACGGGTGCGGCGTGGTGGCGCGGCCACCCCGGCCAGGAGACGTCAGGCGGTGCCGGCCGCGGGGCCGGTGGGCACGGACACCAGGAAGTCCCGTTCGTGCTGGCTGGAGAAATCCCGGCTGATTCGCTGGGCCGTCGCGAGGAGCTTCGGCAGGAAGCGGGCCTCGGCATCCGGCAGTTCGACGGCGGTGCTGGCGAAACGAATGGCAATCGTGGCCAGCAGGCGCTCGTCCACCACGATGGGGACCGAGATGCTGAGCTCGTCAGACACGCGCCGCTTGCGACAGTACGTTGCAAAACCCTGCTTGCGGGTTTCCACCAGCGTTTCGTAGATCTTGGTCCGGTTGCGCGCCGGTCGGTCGGCCTCCTGCTTGGACTGGGCGAGCATATCCAGCAGCGTATCGCGCTGTTCCTTGGGGCAGAAAGCAAGATACGCGATACCACTGGCCGAGCCCAGGATGGACACGCGGAAACCCGGACCGCGCTTTTCGACGGCCAGCGGGCTCTCGTGGTCCGTCGTCTGGCGGATCAGCATCGTCGCACCCGACAGGGTTGCAATGGCCACCGGCCAGACCAGGTCCCGGCACAGCTCGTACATGTAGGGCCGGGCAATCTGGGTTATCCAGGCTTCATCGTCGAAGCCGTCGCTGAGGCCACGGACCATGATCGTGAGGCGATACCGCTCGTCGCTCTTGGCCCGATAGGCATAGCCCGCCACGCAGAGCGTTTCGAGTATGCGATAGGTCGTGGTTCGCGGCAGATCGATGGCGGCGGCGACCTCGGAAACCGTCGCGCCGTTGTTCTGATTCAGGACGTGCAGCACTTCGAGGCCACGCAGCAGGGCCCGAATCGGGCGGGTCGAACTCATCCTTGATTGGCTCCTTGCCTGTCCAACAAGCGGACAATCTTAGTCAGCCCGGGGCATAAAGCCAAGTGGCAATTGGATATTTTCCAGCCCCGTCAACGGCCTGCGATGTGGTGCATTTTGGCCGGGCGCTGGCTACCATGAGCGCCGTTTAGCCATCGGCGGAGACCATCGGATGACCGAGTCCACGCAGGCCGGACGCCAGGATCGAACGGCGACCGTGCTGGGCTGGTTGCTGTTCATCAGTTTTCTTGCCCTGTTCATCAATATCGTGAATCTGCCCCGCACGCCGCTGGACCAGCGGGCACCGCTGCAGATGCTCCACGACAGCCTGGGCTTTCTCGTCTTCGTGCTGGTGATCTGCCGGCTGGCCTGGTGGTTTCGCGGCCCGGCACCCAGACCGCCGGAGGGCCTGCCTGCCGCGTCCTTCAACTTCAACCGCGCGATCCTGCTGGCCCTGCTGGTGACCTTCACGCTCGAAGCGTTGATCGGGCCGTTCTACGCATGGGCCGAAGGTCGCAACGTGGGTTTTTTTGGCGCCTACCTGCCAACCTTGATGGCGCCGAGTGAGGAGGTGCGTATACCCACCGGCTATCTGCACAGCGCGCTTGGTTTTTATTACCTGATGCTGGTCACGATCTGGCTGTTCTTCGGTACCTACCAGCACTTGCGTTATCGCGTGGGCTTGCGTCGCTTGTGGCCCGGCGCAGCGGTGTGAACGCCAAGCCGCAATACTCGCCGACCCGGGGGCTGGAATCTTGACTGCTGCAGTGACGACCCGTGTATTTCATGCCATCGTGCTGGCGGCCTTTCTCGGGCTCGCCCTCTACTTTCCTTACTGGTGGTTCGGCGTGGTGCCTTTTGCCAGCGACAGCCAGGTCAGCCAGGCCGAGATCGACAAACTGCTCGCTGGCAAGAACCTGCCCGATTTCTACGCAACGGCTTTGCCGCCCATCACCGATGCCGAACTGGCCGCGCAGAAAGAAGCCTTCACATGGTGCCGCTTCTGTCACACGCTGGAAGCGGGCGGGGAGAACCGCGTAGGCCCCAACCTGCATCGAATCTTTGGCCAGCCGGCCGGGGTCGTCGACAACTTTGCCTATTCGTCGGCGTTTTTGCAGGCCCGCGCTAACGGCCTGGTGTGGACCCCGGAAACCATGGCGGCCTTCATAGCCGATCCGCTGGCCGTCGTGCCAGGCAACCGCATGCGGTACCCGCCGATGGTGGGCTATGACACCAACGCAGAGCGCGAGCGCCGGATGATCGAGTACCTGTTGCGCATGACCCGCTGAGCGGCGCCGGCGCTCCTAAGCGTCGGCGTGACCATGCTGGTAGACGTGCACGTCGCGCTGCGGAAACGGAATCGCGATGCCTTCTGCGTCGAACCCCTTCTTGATCCGCTCCGTGAGGTCGAAATACACGGCCCAGTAGTCGGCCGAGTTCACCCAGGGCCGGATCACGAAATTGACGCTGCTGTCACCCAGTTGCGACACCGCAATGGTGGGCGCGGGATCCTTCAGGACGCGCTCGTCACTCTCGACGATTTGCGTCAGTACGCTGCGGACCTTGTCCAGATCGTCGCTGTAACCACAACCCGCGATCAGGTCGACCCTGCGGGTCTCCTTCGCCGAGTAGTTGACGATTTCTCCAGCCATGATCTGGCTGTTTGGGACGATGATTTTTTTATTATCGGGCGACTTGAGCACCGTGGTAAAAATCTGCACTTCCTCTACGGTCCCGGCTACGCCGCCAGCCTCGATGTAGTCACCAACCTTGTACGGCCGGAAGCCCACGATCATGACACCGGAGGCAAAGTTCGACAGCGATCCCTGCAGGGCCAGGCCAATGGCCAGGCCGGCGGCGCCAAAGACGGCGAGCAGTGATGTAGTCTGAATGCCCAGCTGATTGATCGTGGCAATCACAACCACCACCATCAGGACCGCGTATATCAGATTGCACAGAAAACGCACGAGGGTGCCTTCCATCTGGGTTTTGGTCATGACCTTGCGCACCGCATTCGTCGCGATCTTCGCGGCCAGCCGGCCGAAGAAAAAGATCAGCGCGGCGAGGGCAAGATTGATTGCGAAATCCTCGACGAGGTCCAGGCTGACGTCGGATAAACCGAGAGCGGACAGGTCGACAGGCATGGTTAGACCCCTTCGTGTTGCCTTGTTATTCTGCGTTTCCCGTGGAAGCGCCGACAGATTCTGCTTTACTCTCATGGGGGATTCAACACAGCTTACAAAGACCGGGTCCAGGCCCGAAACGGGGGCTAGCCAATGCGATACGTGCAACTCGGTCACAGCGGTCTGAAGGTTTCCGAGCTCTGCCTCGGCACCATGACCTTCGGGGAAGAGTTCGGTATTGGCGCCGACGAAGCGGAGTGCCGGAAAGTCTTTGACGCGTATGTGGGGGCGGGTGGCAACTTCATCGATACGGCCAATATCTACAATCGTGGCACCAGCGAACGCATGCTCGGCAAATTCATTCGCGAAGATCGTGAGCGGTTAGTTATTGCGACGAAGTACACCCTCAGTACCCGGCCCGAAGATCCGAATGCCGGCGGTAACCACCGCAAGAACCTGGTGTCTTCTCTCGACGCTAGCCTGGAGCGCCTGGCTACCGATTACGTCGATCTCTACTGGATGCATGGCTGGGACCAGAGCACACCTGTGGCCGAAGTCATGCGGGCGCTGGACGACCAGGTAAGGGCCGGCAAGATACTGCACGTGGGCGTCAGTAATGCGCCGGCGTGGTGGGTGGCCATGGCCAACAGCATCGCGGCGGAGCGGGGCTGGACGCCTTTTACGGCTCTGCAGCTGCACTACAACCTGGTGGAACGCAGCATCGAGGCCGATTTTCCAGCCCTGGCTGCCGCTCAGCAGATGACCATCACGGCCTGGAGCCCGCTGGCGAGTGGTTTGCTGACCGGCAAGTTCGATGCCGACAGCGATCCCGGCCAACGCCAGGGTGCGCGGCTGGCCGCAGGGCCGATGAGCGAACGAATGCTGACGGAAGTCAATTTGCGGGTGGCCGCGGGCCTGAGCGCCATCGCCGCCGAGCAGGATTTCAGCCCGGCACAGCTGGCCCTTGCCTGGATCTTGCAACGCGGCCGGCAAGCCGTGCTGCCCATCATTGGCGCCCGCAGCTTGTCGCAACTCGAAGACAACCTGGGGGCCGCCCGTCTTCGCCTCGATGCCGAAACCATTGCCCGGCTCGACGCGCTGAAACCCCCGGCAGAAAACTATCCGCTAAGCCTGCTGAACGGTGAGTTTTTCCGCCTCATGATGTTCGGCGAACATCACGCCGATCTCACCGCACGATGAAGGACGCTGCACCCATGTCTACCGCATTCATTACCGGCGCGAACCGGGGTATAGGCCTGGAGCATGCGCGCGCCTTTGTCCGCCAGGGCTGGCGGGTACTCGCGTGTGCGCGGAACCCTTCGGCCTCGGAGGCCCTGGCCGAGCTTGCGGGTGAGTATCCCGAACAGGTGCGGCTGCTCACCCTCGACGTGACGGATCACGCGGCTATCGATGCACTGGCAGCGGAGCTGAAGGATCAGAGCATCGATATCGTGATCAATAATGCCGGCAGCTTCGGTCCCCAGGGCTTCCCGGACGGAATGCACTACCAAAGCCTGGAACACATGGACTACGGGATCTGGCGCGAGCTCCTGGAAATCAATCTCCTGTCACCGTTCAAGGTCGCGGTAGCCTTCCATGATCAACTGGCGCTTGCGGAACGGCCTTTGCTGGTCAACATGACCAGCGACTTGGGCTCCGTTGCGCAGAATACCCATGGCCACTCCTATGCCTACCGGACCAGCAAGTCCGGCCTGAATATGATCACGAAGGGCATCGCGCAGGAATGGCCGGACATCATCGCTATTGCCATGGCGCCGGGCTGGTGCCGCACGGATCTCGGCGGCGACAGTGCGCATATCGAGACGGCAGACAGCGTGGCTGAGCAGCAGCGAACTTTCGCGCGGGTGACGCTCGCCGACAGCGGTCAGTGCCTGGATCGTTTCGGCGCC
>CAMYJV010000065.1 GCA_947258805.1 uncultured Gammaproteobacteria bacterium
CCGCACCTGCTGTGCCCGGTGGTCACCGATATGAAAGACGCCGCCAATGCGTTGCGCTGGTGTGTCGCCGAGATGGAGCGACGTTACCGGCTCATGGCAGCCCTTGGCGTGCGGAACTTCGGTGGCTTTAACCGCAAGGTCCGCGCAGCCCTCGAAGACGGGAAGCCGATTCCCGACCCGCTCTATCAGCCCCTCGTGCCGGATGCACCGGAAGATGATCCGGGCGCGCCGTCCTTGCAGCCCTTGCCCCAGATCGTGGTGGTCATCGACGAGCTGGCCGACATGATGATGATCGTCGGCAAGAAGGTCGAGGAACTCATCGCCCGGCTGGCCCAGAAAGCGCGCGCCTCGGGCATACACATGATTATCGCGACCCAACGGCCGTCGGTCGATGTGATCACCGGCCTGATCAAGGCGAATATTCCTACCCGCATTGCATTCCAGGTATCGGCCAAGGTGGACTCGCGGACGATTCTCGACCAGGGCGGTGCGGAAACCTTGCTCGGCCATGGCGACATGCTGTTTCTGCCGCCCGGCACCGGCGTTCCGGTGCGTGTGCACGGTGCCTTCGTCTCCGATCACGAAGTGCACCGCGTGGTCGCGCAGCTGCGCGGTTCGGGCGAGCCGAACTACCTGGATGAGGTCACCAGCGAGCCACTCGAGCCGCTGGCGGGTCTGTCAATAGAAGCCTCCGGCGTGGTGGGTGAGGTAGATGCCGAAGCGGATCCTCTCTATGATCAGGCCGTGCGTATAGTCACGGAAACCCGGCGGGCATCGGTATCCGGCATCCAGCGTCGCCTGAAGATCGGCTACAACCGCGCGGCGCGGATGGTCGAGACCATGGAAGCGACAGGCATTGTGGGGCAGTTGCAGGCGAACGGCTCCCGCGAAGTTCTCGCGCCACCCCCGCCGGAGGACCGCTGAGCCATCGTGCCCGGCCATAAGCAGGCCGGCGCCTTGTTGGCGCTGTTGCTGTTTCACCTGTTCGCACCGGCAGTCGCCGGGACCACCGAACCGGGGCTTGCCCGCCTGCAAGCCTTCCTCGACGAACTCGACACGCTGATCGCCGATTTCACGCAGGACGTCGTGAATCGTGACCTTGAACTCGTGGAGTCAGCCACCGGCCGGGTTGTGCTGCAGAAACCGGGGCGGTTCCGCTGGGACTATCGCGAGCCCTTCGAGCGCGTGATCGTGGCCGACGGTGAACGGGTCTGGTTGTACGAAGCGGATCTTGAGCAGGTAACGGTGCGGCGGCTGGACGAGGGTCTTGGCGAGACCCCCGCGGCGCTGCTGACCGGCTCCGTTGACGTGCTGGAGACTTTTGAATTCCTCGGCAGTGATACCCAGGACGATCTGCTGTGGGTCAATCTCGGGCCCCGCTCCGAGGCCGGCGATTTCGACAGCATCCGGCTCGGCTTCGACGGGCCCCTGCTCACGCGACTGGAGCTGCGGGACCGCCTCGGCCAGACGACCCGGCTGGCCTTTGCAGCCGTGGAGCAGGGCACCGTGGTGCCGGAAGCCGTGTTCACCTTCGACGTGCCTGAAGGCGTTGACGTGATCGGCGAAGACGAACTCTGAGCCGGCCGTGCTGCCGCTGCGTTTTCCCTACCAGTGGCTGTTCGGCGGTGTGTTCGCGATGGCCGTAGTACTGGGCCTCGCCCTGGCCCCGGCCGGCCGCATGACAGCGGTTTGGTTTCTATCCGACAAAGTGGCCCACTTCCTGGCCTTTGCCGCGTTGATGACCTGGTTCTGCGGCGTATTCCGCCTGCCGCTTACGCCGATAGTGGCGCTGGGGCTGCTGGCCTTCGGCGGGGTGATCGAGTTCCTGCAGGGCATGGTGCCCTATCGCAGTGCAGAGTTTGCTGACCTGCAGGCCGACGGCACCGGCATATTGGCCGGCTGGGTGCTGGCCATAGTCGGGCTGCGCCACTGGACCCGCTGGCTGGAATCCCTGCTGCCGCCGCGCGCTGCGCCGTGAAGCAGGATCTGCGGCCGCTGGCCGACCGGATGCGGCCGCAGTCCGTGGCCGAGGTCGCGGGGCAGCAGCACCTGCTCGGCCCCGACAAGCCGCTGCAACGGTTACTGGAAGCGCGGCCGCTGCACTCGGCCATCCTCTGGGGCCCACCGGGTACCGGCAAGACGACGCTGGCCAGGCTGGTGGCGCACAATGCCGGGGCGCGCTTCATCGCTTTATCGGCCGTGCTGGCAGGTGTGAAAGACATTCGCGCCGCCGTGGCCGAGGCCCAGGCTCACGCGGCCACCCCAACGGTATTGTTTCTCGACGAGGTGCACCGCTTCAACAAGTCGCAGCAGGACGCATTTTTGCCGTGGGTGGAAGACAACAGTGCTGTTCCTGGATGAAGTGCACAGGTTTAACAAGTCGCAGCAAGACGCTTTTCTTCCCTATGTCGAAGACGGCACACTGACATTCATCGGTGCAACAACCGAGAACCCGTCTTTCGCCCTGAACAACGCGTTGCTATCTCGCGCCCGTGTCTACGTGCTGAAGGCCCTGGCGGCGGAAGACCTGGTTGCGGTGCTGAAGCGCGCGCTGGCCGATGCCGCCCACGGCCCCGGGTCGCTGCAGGCGCCCGAAGGCCAGCTGAAGGCCCTGGCGGCCGCCGCCGACGGCGATGCCAGGCGCGCGCTGAACCTGCTGGAATTGGCGGCAGAGCTGGCCGGCGAGGGAGGCGAACTGACGGCCGGAATCGTTGCCGAGGTCACCGCCGGCAGCGTGCGGCGTTTCGACAAGGGTGGGGACCTGTTCTACGACCAGATCTCCGCGCTGCACAAATCGGTGCGGGGTTCCGACCCGGATGCCGCGTTGTACTGGTTTGCCCGGATGCTGGATGGCGGTTGTGATCCTCTATATATTGCGCGTCGCGTGCAGCGAATGGCGTCGGAAGATATCGGCAACGCTGACCCTCGCGCGCTGCGAATCGCATTGGATGCCTGGCAGGTCTACGAGCGGCTCGGCAGCCCGGAAGGCGAACTGGCGCTGGCCCAGGCGGTCGTATTTCTGGCCTGCGCCGCGAAGAGCAACGCGGTTTACAAGGCATTCAGCGCGGCCAGTCGCGACGCTGCCGACAGCGGCTCGCTGGAGGTGCCAACGCAGCTGCGCAACGCGCCGACCGCGCTGATGCGCGGGCTCGGCCACGGCAAGGGATATCGCTACGCGCATGATGAGCCCGAAGCCTTTGCGGCGGGCGAGTCATACTTCCCGGAAGAGCTGGGCACGCGGCGCTACTACGAGCCCGTGGATCGCGGCCTGGAGACCGCGATCGCGGCCAAACTCGCGGAGCTCAGGCGGCGGAATCGCGATAGTTAGACAATTTTAATATCATTAAAACAAATGCTTATAGATTATTCCTCATGTTAGATGCAAAGCTACTGCGGACCGAGCTGGCGGCTATCGCCGCAAACCTGGCAAGGCGCGGCTACCGACTGGACGCGGCGGCATACGCTGCGCTGGAGGACCGCCGCAAGGGCTTGCAGACGCGGGTGGAAGAACTGCGCAACGAGCGCAATGTGAAGTCGAAATCCATCGGCAAGGCCAAGGCCGCCGGGGAAGATATCGCGCCGTTGCTTGCCGAGGTGGAAGACCTGGGCGAATCGCTGAAGGCCGCAGACACCGAGCTGGACGCGCTGCAGGTGGAACTGCGCGCGCTGCGCCTGGACATGCCGAACCTGCTGCACGACTCGGTGCCGGACGGTGCCGATGAGGCCAGCAACGAGGAGGTCCGCCGGTGGGGCGAGCCGGCGAACTTCGATTTCGCCCCGGCAGATCACACCGACCTCGGCTCGCGTCTGGGTATGCTGGACTTCGAAGCCGGCGCGAAGCTCGCGGGCGCAAGATTCACGGTCATGACGGGCGGCCTGGCGCGCCTGCACCGCGCGCTGATTCAGTTCATGCTCGACGTGCAGACCACCGAGCACGGCTACCGCGAGGTCTACACGCCGTACATCGTGAATGCCGCGGCGCTGGAAGGTACCGGGCAGTTGCCGAAGTTTGGCGAAGATCTGTTTGCGATCGAGGGCGAACGGGATTTCTACCTGATTCCGACCGCAGAAGTGCCGCTGACCAATCTCACCCGCGACGGCATTCTCGCTGCGGACGAGCTGCCCCTGAAGCTCACCGCCCACACGCCGTGTTTCCGCTCCGAGGCCGGTTCCCACGGCAAGGACACCCGCGGGATGATTCGCCAGCACCAGTTCGAGAAGGTGGAGCTGGTGCAGGTCGTGCGTGCGGAAGACTCCTGGCAAGCCCTGGAAGAACTGACCGGTCACGCGGAGATCATCCTGCAACGGCTGGGTTTGCCGTACCGGGTAATGACCCTGTGCGCCGGCGACACCGGCTTCGGCGCGGCCAAGACCTACGACCTGGAAGTGTGGTTGCCGTCAGAGCAGCGCTACCGGGAAATCTCTTCCTGCAGCAACTGCGTAGATTTCCAGGCCCGCCGTATGGCGGCACGCTGGCGCAACCCGGATACCGGCAAGCCTGAACTGGTGCACACGCTGAACGGCTCCGGCGTCGCCGCGGGCCGGGCGCTGATCGCGATCATGGAGAACTACCAGACAGCCGACGGCACGATCGAGGTGCCGGGTGTGCTGCGTCCGTACATGCGCGGCCTGGAAGTCATCGAGGCCTAGGGCTGTGCCGGGTCGCAGCTCCGCACTCCGGGCGCTTCGCTTCCGGCGGATTGATCGATTCGCGTGGTGTCGAACTACAAAGGCGCTTGCCTCGTGCGTGACCTTATTTTTATTTGCGATTGGAATCTTGAACGGGTGCAGTGAAAAAGTTGCGCCAGGCGTCTATCCCGCCGCCCAGCGCTTGCCGGTCGTAGACGACTATCATGGCACGCAAGTCGCAGATCCCTATCGCTGGCTCGAGGCGCTGGACACGCCGGAGACCCGCGATTGGGTAGCAGCACAGAACGCGCTGACTGAGTCAAAGCTTGCAAAGCTGCCTGCCCGGGAGTGGTTTGCGAACAAACTGGCCGGCCTGATCGACTACGAGCGGATCAGCGTGCCTGACGCACGCGGCGGTGTGTACGTGTTCGACCACAATACGGGGCGGCTCGAACAGGACGTACTGCGGGTGAGCGACGATCCGGCGGAGCTTGGCCGCGTGCTGCTGGATCCCAACGCGCTGGACGCTGACGGGTCGATTTCCATCGGCGGCTATGCCCTCAGTCCGGACGGTCGCTGGCTGGCCTATAGCCTGTCCGAAGGCGGCAGCGACTGGGACTACTGGCAGGTGCGGAACACGGAAACCGGGGAAGACCGCGACGATCGTATCGAAGGCACCAAGTTCACCGGCGTGTCCTGGACCCCCGGGGGTGATGCGTTCTTCTACAGCCGATATCCGCAAGCCGATGGTGGCTTCGACGATTCGCAGCAGGTGCGCGTTTACCGCCATGAGATCGCTACGCCGCAGTCCGCCGACACGCTCGTGTTCCAGGTGACCGATCACCCGACCCGCAATCCCTATGGCACGGTCACGGAGGACGGCCGTTACCTGGTGATCGAGCTCTTCGACGGCTATGAGACGAACGGCATCTATTACCTGCCGCTGGACGACACGGGGCAACCGGTGGGCGAGGTGGTGCGGCTGCTCGACGATTGGGACGCTCGCTATGGGTTTCTCGGTCACGACCGCGACCGTTTCTTCTTCCAGACCACGCGGGATGCACCCCTGGGCCGTGTTGTCGCCATCGACCTGTCATCAGCGGAAGTCGCGAACTGGACGGAGGTGGTTCCCGAGGCGGACTCGGCGATCGAATCCGTGACGCTCGCCGGTGATGAACTGCTGGTGGCCTATATCCGCGACGCGCGCGCCGAAGTGCAGCGGTTCGGGCTCGACGGCACGCCGCGCGGCGAACTGGTGCTCCCGGGCTTCGGCACCGTGGCGGGTTTGACGGGCCGGCTGGGTGACGGAGAGGCGTTCTTCAGCTACACGGACTTCACGACCCCGGGCATGGTGCATCGTTACGACGCGCAGACCGCCGAAGCGGTGGCACTTCGCCGGCCAGCCGTTGGCATCACGCCGGGCGACTATCAGACCCGGCAGGTCTTCGTCACGAGCCGCGACGGCACGAAAGTGCCGGTCAGTATCGTCGCGCGCCGCGATCTGCCGCCCGGACCCCGGCCGACGGTCCTCTACGGCTACGGTGGCTTCAACGTATCGTTGCTGCCGGGCTATTCCACGGCACGCATGGCTTGGCTGGAGGCTGGCGGCGTGTATGCGGTGGCCAACCTGCGTGGAGGTGGCGAGTACGGAGAGGCCTGGCACCAGGCAGGCACGAAGCTGAACAAGCAGAACGTGTTCGACGACTTCATCGCGGCGGCGGAGTGGCTGGTGGAGGAGGGCGTCACGACGCCCGAGCAACTGGCGATCTGGGGCGGCAGCAACGGTGGCCTGCTGGTGGGCGCCGTGGCCCAGCAGCGCCCGGCGCTGTTTGCGGCCGCAGTGCCGGCGGTCGGCGTGCATGACATGCTGCGATATCACCTGGCCAGTGCGAACGCACGGCAGTGGTCCAGCGACTACGGGCTCAGTGAGGACGCAGCCGAGTTCGGCGCGCTGTATGCCTATTCGCCGTATCACAACCTCAATACCGGAGCCTGTTACCCGGCAACACTGGTGATGGCCGATGCGAACGACGACCGGGTCGTGCCGTGGCACAGCTACAAATACGCCGCAGCCTTGCAGCATGCGCAGGGCTGCGACAAGCCGGCGCTGATTCGGGTGGAGACCAATACCGGCCATGGCGCCGGTGCCTCCACGTCGAAGCTCATCAATGAGTACGCGGACCAGTGGGCCTTTGTATCGGCAATGACCGGCCTAAAGCCCGCGGGGTCCTGAGCCTTACCAGGGCAGTTCCTGGCCATCCGCATTCCAGAAGCGCCCGGCGCTCTCAGGGCCGAGTTCGGCGATCAGTTTGGCCATGCCGGCAGCGGATTCGGCCGGCCGGATCAATTTGAGCTCGCCGCTCTCGATGAGTGGCATCAAGGGCTGGAAGACCTTGGGCACCGGATCACCGGGTTTCAGGTCCAGCACCCCCTTGGTGTCGACGATGCCGGGATTCAGCAGGCCGACCGTAATGCCGCGCGGGGCGAGATCCATGGCCAGCTCGTGGGCCGCGTAACCGCCGGAAGCTTCAGATTCGCGGGAGCGGGCCGATAAGTCTTTGGTGAAGAGGGAGGCGCTGCATTGTGACAGCAGAGACCGAACGAGTTGCGATTGATACCGGGGATCTCGAACTCGGCATGTATGTGGCCGAACTCGACCGACCGTGGTTGGAGACCCCGTTTCTCTTCCAGGGGTTCATGATCGACAGCGAAGACGACCTGCAGCAACTCAGGGAGAGTTGCGCGTACGTTCTCGTCGACGTCGAGCGCAGCTCCGTCGAAGTCGAAAAGGTCTGCATCCCCCTCGAAAAGACGCCTGCTCCGGCGAATGCGGAAGTCCGGTTCATCCGGCCCGACCAGCCAGTCTATACCGACACCCGTTCATGCGAGGAAGAAGGCCAGCAGGCGGAACAGCTGCAGCTAAAGGTCGGGCAAGCCTTTGTTGACTTCATGCAGAACGTAAAAGCTACCGGCACGGCCAACATCGAGGCACTGGAAACCGCGATTGCGCCTGTCGTGGAGAGCGTAACCCGGAATCCGGATGCGCTGCTCTGGTTGACGAAAATGCAGGACAAGGGTGGCTACATCTACCGTCATGCCGTCTGCTCGTCAGTCCTCGCAGTCACAATCGGACGTCATCTCGGGCTGAACAAGCATCTGCTGAGTAACCTGGCAATGGGCGGCATGCTACTGGACGTTGGCAAGACTCTGCTGCCAGATGATCTTCTGAATAAGCCCGGACCCCTGACGCCGCAGGAATACGAGCTCGCGAAAACGCACGTCGAAAAGGGCGTAGAACTCCTGGAAAAGACCGACGGGGCCACAGACGAAATACTGGTGATGGTCCGTTGTCACCACGAGCGTCACGATGGCTCCGGATATCCATACGGGCTGCAGGGCTCCGCAATTCCGCCGCTCGGCAAAATTGCGGGTTTGGTCGACACCTTCGACGCGATGACGAGTATGCGGGACTATGGTGAGCGGACGTCGATGCACAAGACCCTGAACTACTTCAATCGTGAGCGCGACAAGACCTTCGACGGTTCCCTGGTCGAGCAGTTTATTCAGGCGCTTGGAATATATCCCACGGGCAGTCTCGTGGAACTTTCGGACGGCACTGTGGGCGCCGTGATCGAGCAGAACAGGCTGCGCCGGCTCCAACCCCGGGTTCTGCTGTTGCTCGGTCCGGATAAGACAAGACTGCCCAAGCCGCAAGCCGTCGACCTGCTGAACGAGAGTGAATTGCACGGCAAAGAAGCGCTACGAATCATTGATTGCCTGGATCCGGAGACCTTCAAGATCGATCCGAATGACCTGTTCCTGGAGGAATCGATCCATGATTGAACAGGCACATGCAAGCCGCGAGCATGCGGTCGCGGCGATCGAGGATGGGCAAAAGCAGTCCCGGGAGAATCAGCGCGCAATCGGTGTAGTCGCGCTGTCAGTCATCAACATCCACGAACTCTGGTACGGCGTCAGCTACGAGGCGGGCGACCGTGTGATGGCAGAAGTACTGAAGACGGTTCGCGCCAGCGTCCGCAGCAGCGATACACCTGTGCAGACCAGCGACTCTGCTGTTCTGATCATCTTGCCGAATCTCGCGCACGAAGCGCAGCTTACGATGGCAGTCAACAAGTTGATTGACGCGTTCCAGGCGCCGGTCGTAATCGATTCTATGACGATCTATCCAAACGTTCGTTTGGGCGCGGCCTTTGACGCGGAGCACGAGCTTGGCGGGCTAGACCTGCTTGCCCGCGCGAGCCAGGCCACCCAAAAGGCGGAAAAACAGGGACGTCCTTACCTGATTTATCAGGAGGATCTCGACGAAGAAACGGGATGGGAGATAGAGACGGCGCTGCGCAACGCGCTCCAGGCTGGCGAGCTGGAACTGTATTTTCAACCCAAAATCTCTCTGCGAGAGGATCGGCCGACAAGCTGTGAAGCGCTGGTGCGATGGCACAGCGCAGAGCGTGGCTTCATTCCACCGGACGTATTTATACCGATTGCCGAGCAATCCGGCCTGATCGAGCCATTGACGCGCTCTGTCATCAACCTCGCTCTGCAGCACCTGAGTAGCTGGAAGTCACATGGCGTCGATGTCAACGTGGCGGTCAACATTTCACCACAGATTTTACGCACCCCAAGATTTGTCGATCAGTTAAGCCAGTCGTTGCAGTTCTGGAACGTTGAACCGACAGATTTGACGTTAGAAATCACCGAGACGGTGGCGATGGAAATGCCTGCCGTAACCAATGCGGTGCTGCGCGAAGCCAGGGCTCTGGGATATCGTATTGCAATCGACGACTTTGGTACCGGTTACTCGTCACTTTCCTACCTTGCTGAGCTACCGGCGGACGAAATCAAGATCGACAAGAGCTTCGTCGGGACAATGCATCAGAATGCCGCGAATCACCAGATCGTCGCGGCCATTATCGATCTTGCAAAGCGATTCGGGTTCTCCGTCGTCGCCGAGGGCGTAGAGAGCATGAAGATCGTTCAGGAACTGCAAAAACTAAAATGTGATTGCGTGCAGGGCTACTACTACAGTCCTGCGATTCCTGGTCCCGATTTTCTCGATTTCATCATGAACTACGGCCGCCACAGCGAGGCTTCCTGATCTGGAGTCGACCGTGACCGGCTATGGCGCCGGCGCGGCGACGTCGAAGATCAACAGCAAGAATGCGGACCAGCGGGCCTTCGTGGCCGCGATGGCGGGGCTTGGGCCAGGGCAGCTAGCCGCGCACGATATAGATCAGCAGGGCGATAAACAGAACCACGCCCACCAGCGGCAGCAGTGCCGCGTTCCAGTCGCCTTTCTCCGCCTTCGGGCTGTTCTTGCTCCACCAGCGCACGGCCGGGATGAGCACCACGACGAACATGATCAGCAGGGCAGCCTGGCCAATCTTCATCCATTCCATCAGCGTCTCACTCCTCTAACAAAAACCCCGGCACGTGGCCGGGGTTCCAGTGCCGGGCAAAGCCGACCGTCAGTCATCGCCCATGATGCCGAGCAGGCTGAGCAGGTTGATGAAGATATTGAATATCGTGAGGTACAGCCCGTAGGTCGCCATGATGTAGTTGGTTTCGCCGCCGTTGATGATGCGACTGGTGTCGAAGAGGATGAATCCGCTCATCAGCAGGATGATGCCTGCGGACACCGCCAGCGACAGGGCAGGCAGAGCCAGGAAGATATTGGCCAGCGCGGCAATCAGCACCACCATGAAGCCGGCGAACAGGAAGCCGCCCATGAAGCTGAAGTTGCGTTTCGACGTGAGGGCATAGGCCGACAGCGACAGGAATATCAGGCCCGTGCCACCCATCGCGGTGCCGACGATTTCCGGCCCCTTCGGCAGCGCCAGGTAAATATTCAGCAGCGGGCCAAGGCCCAGGCCAAGGGCGCCGGTAATCAGGAAAATGACCCCGATGCCTGCTGAAGAGTTAGCCACGCGCGGCAGCACGAAAATGCCGGCCACCATCGCCACGCCCACCGAAATCAGGTAGGTCATGGGCGGCAGTGCGAGCGCCATGGAAATGCCCGCCGTCACCGCGCTGAACAGCAGCGTCATGGACAGCAGGAGATAGGTGTTCCTGAGGACCTTGTTGGTCGAAATCGCCGACTGCTGAATGGCCTCGGCGCTTAGCGCCTGCGCATTGCCGCTACGCCGCATGTAATCCCTTTCCGACTGCATCCAGGTGTCTCCTTCAAATAGGACTTAAATGGTACGACATGGATAATAGCATGGAGTTCCAAGCCGTCGTCAAACAGGATACCGCAGAAATTGGCCCCCTCTCTTGCTGCCGGCGTGGCCGGCAACGACAATGCCAGCCTCGCGGAGAGGTGGCTGAGTGGTCGAAAGCGGCGGTCTTGAAAACCGCTGTCCGGTAACCCCGGACCGTGGGTTCGAATCCCACCCTCTCCGCCATAATCAAAACGGGTCCCTTTATGGGCCCCTTTTGATTAGCTCCAGCGTTGAAGATTCGAACCCACGGCAGTGCCGCGCGGGTTCAGCGTCGCTCCCGGCCATCCCTGGCCTCCGCGACGCTAATGCATCCCTGCATGTCGCGGGTCCAGCAGGCGGAGCGCGCAGCGCTACCTGAACCACCATAGGTGATTCAAGCGCTTGGCCGAAGGCTGAGCCTGCCCTCATAAGCATTCTGATTTTCATGTGATATACGTATGAAGTGATGGTTACTGACGGGATAGGTCTGCTGCGGCGGCGCGGAGCGTGATGCTGGATGCTTTGCTCGACCTCTACCACCTTGGGCATTTCGTGCTGGCGGAGGTCGTGGGCCGGGTGCCGTCCGCAGCATTGCGCCGGGCCGCCATCAACGGGCTGGCGCGCAGCGCCTACCTGCTGTCGCGCAACAAACGTCGGCGGATCGAACGCAATGTCGGATGCGCGTTCGGCCAGCAGGCAGACCCGGCGCGGACGCGGCGCATCGCCATCGCCTGCTTTCGCGAATTCTGGCAGGAGATGGTGGAATGGGTGCCGGCCGTGGGCGACCGGCTGCCGGCAGCGGACATCGAAATCCGCGGCCTGGCACATTTGCAGGGCGCCCTCGCCGCGGGGAAAGGCGCGATCCTGTGGGAGAGCAACGGCTTCAGCCGCCGCGTGCAGGCCAAGCGGACTCTGCACGCGCACGGCATCCAGCTGCATCAGACCCACGGCGAGACCCATCTCGGCGTCATGTCGACCACCGCGGCACCCGGTACCTGGCTGCGTCGACGTCTGATGCGGCCGACCTACGAACAGCGCGAGGGAGCCTTCACCGCCGAAACCCTGATCATTCCGGTGCACAGTGCGATGGCGGCCGGCCGCGTCTATGTGACACGCCTTCGGCAGAACAAGATCCTGTGCATGGCGGGCGATGGCCGCATCGCGCGCAAGCTGTATCCGATCGAGTTCCTCGGTCAGAGCGTCACTTTCGCGCCAGGAGCGGTCAAATTGGCGCGGCTCGCTGGCGCGCCGCTTTTGCCGATGTTTTGGGCGCCCGCCGCCGACGGACCTGCGGTCCTCGAGATCGATCCGCCGATCGTTCCTGACCCCGCGGGCGACGTGGATGCCCAGGTAGTAGACTGCCTGCAACGGTTCGCGAACGCGCTCGAGGCGCGCGTCATGCGGTGGCCCGAAGCCTACCGCAACTGGCATATGGTCGACGACAGTGCCGGTGACTGACGCCAACGGTGGCAATGCGCCGTCCAACCACAACTTTTCATAGACCGGCGGGGCCTTGTGCACGATGAGCAGCGACAACATCTTCGATGACGGTAGGCCGCCCGGCAGCGATTTCACATTCAACTCCGAGGCCGCCGCCGTCTTCGACAACATGATCGCGCGCAGCGTGCCGTTCTATCAGGAACAGCAGCGCATGATCGTCGAGGTGGTGAAGCGCTATTGGCGGCCGGGCACCGACGTTTACGATCTCGGTTGCGCCACTGGCACGACGCTGATCAACCTGGGGCACGCGCTCGAAGGGCCCGGGCGCCTGGTCGGCTACGACAACTCGGAGGCGATGCTGCAGCAGGCGCGCGGCGCGGTGGCGGCCGAGGGCCTCGGCGATCGCGTCGAGCTGCGGCGCGGCGACCTCGATGAGCACCCCGAAGAGCTAGCGTTGGACGGTGCCGGCGCCGTGCTGCTGTGCTGGACCTTGCAATTCGTCCGGCCGCTGCAGCGCGAGGCGCTGATTCGCCGAGTCCACGACTCGCTAGCCGACGGTGGCGTCCTGGTGGTGACGGAGAAAGTGCTCAGCGACGCCCGCGCGCTCGACCGCGACTTCATCGACTTCTACTACGCCTTCAAGGCGCGGTCCGGCTATTCGGAGACGTATATCCACAAGAAGCGTGAGGCGCTGGAGAACGTGCTGGTGCCTTACCGCATCGACGAGAACAAGGAATTGTTCCGTCGCAGCGGCTTCGGTGCCGTCGACAGTTTTTTCCAGTGGTTCAATTTCGTCGGCTTTCTGTGCGTGAAGTAGCCGGCGCCAAGGCGGGCGCGAACGACGATGGTCTCTAGGATCGCCGACCGGTTTCGTGCCGTGGCGGCAGTGCTGCTGCCGCTCGGCGTCCGGCAGTGGCTGCGCGCGCAGCAACGCCGTTTCGGACTGCATCGCAAGCCGGTCGGCACGGTCGCGTTCGGCGATCTGCGGCGGCTGACACCGATCAGCCCGGTCTTCGGTCTCGACCGTGGCTTGCCGATCATCGACCGTTACTACATTGATAAATTCCTCGCCAGTTGCGCCGACGACATTCGCGGCCGGGTCCTGGAGATGGGCGACGCCGCCTACACCCGCCGATTCGGCGGCCACCGGGTGACCCGGAGCGACGTGCTGCACTATGTCGCCGGCAACCCGGAAGCGACCATCGTCGGCGATCTGACCGCAGCCGGCCACATCCAGTCAGACAGCTTCGACTGCATCATCGTCACCCAGACGCTGCAGATGATATTGGACGTCCGCGCGGCTCTGCAGCATCTGCACCGCATCCTGAAGCCCGGCGGCGTGTTGTTGGTGACATCACACGGTATCAGCCGCATCGCGCGGCGCGAAGGCATCGACCCTTGGGGTGAATACTGGCACTTCACCGCGCAGTCGACCCGGCACCTGTTCGGCGCCCTGTTCCCCGCCGACCACGTGCGCATCGTCACCTATGGGAATGTGTTGTCGGCAGCCGCGTCGCTGTATGGCCTGACCGCGGCAGATCTGACACGGGAGGAGCTGGACCATTGCGATGCCGATTTCGAGGTGATCGTCGCGGTGCGTGCACAGAAGCCGCTGTCCGGCGTCGCGCGGTAACCGCGGGATCGGCAGGCTCTAAGCATCCGTGATGACACAGTAAGTTAACAACTCCCGATGACGCTCCTGGAATAACAAGAAGTCGGAGGTTGTGACGAAAAACAAACGTTTTTCGGCTGGGCGCACGAGGGTGCTGTTTTTGGTGCGTCCTTTTGTGGTTGCCTCTAGTTCTCGTCAGTCTACAGTCTTCCCCAGGGCGTCACCGGCAAAGCAATGCAGTCGTCCGCTGCATTGATGCGCAGGGACGGTTAACTGGCCCTGAATGACCAGACCCCGGGCTGCCGAGCCGCCAGACTGCCTTCCTGCTAACGGAATGGGGGGGTGTCATGCCTAAGCTTGTCGCGGTCATTACTTGCTGCCTGTACATTGCTGCTTCTGCCAGGGCCGTTCAGGCCGCGAAAGCCACCGCGAAGCGGAAGGCGCACCGATGACACAGGCGCTGTTCATGCTCTTGGTGGGCCTGGATTCCGTTGGCATCAGCGCCGCCGGCTTCACACCTTCAGGCGACTTTCCGGGCAGCAGGGTTGGTTCCGGGTTTTTTTCGAGTGAATACCCTGGCAGCGCCGCGAACGGCGCCTCTGCCGTTGACATCCCAATCTCAGGGTCTGCATACCCTGACGCATACCGATGGACCGGCAGCGCAGGCTCAGCGGCGCAGGGCAAACCCGGCGGACCGGTTGGCCAGGCGCGTGCT
>CAMYJV010000066.1 GCA_947258805.1 uncultured Gammaproteobacteria bacterium
AAGTTGGCATAGGCCACGGCCACCACCACGCCCTCGCGGTCAGCAAAAACACCGCTGCCCTCCGGCATCGCGATGTCGACGGCATACCGACTGTCGACAGTGGCGTGGGTCACCTGGTCCGGGAAGGCCTGGGTCACCAGGAACTCGGAGGCAGGCGCAATGGGCGGCAGGTAGGGCAGCTCGGGGCGATGCTCGGCAGCCGGGTCGCCCAGCACGAAGCCGTGCTTCAGTTCAAACGACAGCGGGGCACCGGTCTGGCGTGCCCGCAGCACCATCAAGGTCTGTTCCGCACCGGCCGGCAACACCGCCACTGAGCGTTTGGCTTCCAGTTCGCCCTGCAGGTTGTCGGCGGCCGTGAGCCACACCGCCACCTGGGCAGGGCACAGGCATTCGTTGCGCGCGATAATCTGGGCGCCGCCCGCCACGGGCTTGCGGCGCACGTCTACCATGGGCATATCCGCACCGCGCGTGGTCAGCGGCAGAGTTTCGTGGGCCTGGTCCGCGGGTGGCGGTCGATCGGTGAACACCCAGTTGCCGGATTCGTCCTGGTAACGATAGGCGTCCGCGTGGGCGGGCCCGGCCACAAGCGCGAGTCCCGTCGCAGCGACGAGGCCTGTCAGGGCGCGTCGAGCCGCTGCCATCCGCCGTCCTGGTAGCGAACTTCATAGGCGGGCCAGTAGGTCTGGTCCAGCTTCAGCGTGAGCACTTCGACGGTGTTGTTCCAGCTGACCGTCGTGAGCCGCACCGCATTGCGATCCTGCCGCTGACGGACCTGGCCGAGGAATGCATCGAGGTCGGTCGTCGCTTCGCCATCCACGGCGACGATACGCCGCCCGGCAAACAGGCCGTAACGCGAAGCGGGCGAACCATACGCGAAATAGGCCACATAGACGCCCTCAGGCGGCACACCGCGCTGGGCGGCCATGTCCCGATACGGCGCCTGCAACAACGCACCGGCCCACAGCACGGCGCGCCTGACACCACCGCCGTCCAGCAGGACCGTGTCGATGTCGAAAGCAGCAAGCTCGCCGTTACGCAGAAGTTCCAGGCTCACGCGCGGCTGCTGCACGGCTCTTTCGACTTCGCGAAAGCGGGTGACGGATGCGCCGTTAACGCTGAGCAGAATATCACCCGGCTGCAACAGATCGGCAGCGGGCGTTCCGGCCACGGTGCGCACCACTGCCAGGGCTTGCCGGCGCTCGGGGTCGTGGTCGGCCAGGCGCCGGACCTGTTCATCCGACATGCCAAATTTCCGCGCCGCCGAGAGGGGCATCTGGCGCCATTCCGTTTCCAGGGAATACAGGCCGAGGTTATCGCGGGCCAGACTCAGCAGTTCCAGCACCAGCTCCGCGGGCACGCCCTTGTTTTCCTGGCTCAGCTCGCCGCCACCCTGGTAGGCAAAGCTCGACCAGAGCGATACGACGCGACCCTTGCGATCGACGATCACACCATCGATATCTGTCGGCCCATTGACCAGCGACAGGGTTTCCAGGTTGGTATCGCGAAAACGCATCGTGCGCGACAAAGGCAGCGAAATAGGATCAACGGATGCGACTTCCGTGGTCTGGTAAACCAGCTTGCTGTCGCCGCGCAGGCCCACCACCCAGAGTTCTTCGCCCGGTGCCGGCTCCCGCGGGTCCAGGCGCACGGCGCGGACCGGCGTGTCGCCGATGAGTGCCGGGTCGTACTGCAACAGGGTCAGATTATGGACCGGGTGCACGTAGGCAACGCGCGCCGGAATTTCCAGCTCACCGCCGAAGGTCAGAACCACGTCGCCCATAGCCTCCGGCACGGTGTTCCGGTCGACGACTACGTAGCCGCGTTCCGCGTCGACCACAGTGCCGGTGCCGTAGTAATGGCGCTCCGACACGCCCGACACGGTATAAGGCATGTCGAAGGTCGTCAGCACGAGGCTCCGCTCCACTGCGCGCACCTGGGCATCCTTGCTGCGGAAGAGTCGTGCCGAACCACCCTCCGGCGGCGCCGGCGGAGGACCTTCGGCAAGGGCCAGGCAGGGCCACAGGCCCGTCAGGTCGTCGCGCCGGCAACGCTGGGCCGGAAACCAGCGCCGGTCCATGCGCATGACCCGCAGCTTGCTGGCAGACGGATCTTCGAAGCTAAAGAAGCGGACCGAGGTTCTCTCGCCGTCGGCCAGGCCAGCGAGTACCGCCTCGAAGTCGTCGAGATTGGCTACCGGCTGCTCGTCTATTGCGACGATCACGCTGCCGCGCGGAATCGCCGCCGACCCCAGCGCATAACCGGGGTTCGCCACGTAGACGCCCTCGATTTCGCGGTTCAGGTGCCGCGCCTGCTGATATGACAGGTCGTGAACCAGCGCGTCGGCAAACTGCAGGTATTCCGCCGGCGTCACCGCGTGCAGATCATTGACAGGCAGAGCCTCGACCACGAACGAGCCGTTGCGCTGCAGTTCTATCAAGACACGCTGTCCCACCTGCGCATCGAGCAGGTTGGCCAGCGGGACAAAGTCGGTGACCAGCTTGCCGTTCAAGCGAATGAGAATGTCACCCACCTGCAGGCGGCCGTCCGCCTCGGTGCCGGGAATTACCTGGTCTACCACGAGCATGCCCGTCTGGTCGGGAACCGAACTGCGCACCTCCGCCTCGATGGATTCATCGAGACCCAGGCGACGCAGCTCGTCGAAGGCCTTGTGCACAAACACCGTGGTCAGCGTGCCACGGCTGACGGGCTCGCCCCGCTGCAGCAGCTCCAGGCTGCGCTGCACTCGATCCAGCGGCAGGAAGAAACTAGACGCGGCCTTGGACGCCCCACCCGCATTCAGCGCCACCACTTCACCGCCAATGTCGATGACCGGCGACCCGGATGACCCGCCCGAGGTTCCCGACGCGGCCTGCAGGTAGAAGGTGTTGAAGTCGTTGTACTTGCCGGCGCCGTAGTCCGGCGCCTGTCGGCGCAGCCGGGCGATGGTCCCTGACAGGATCGACAGCTGCTCGCCGGCATCGTTGCCTACAACGCGGATCTCACGGCCCACTTCGGCGCCGGCCGGGTTCAGCCGCAGTTGGGCAGGTTGTATGTAGCGGAGCTTGGTCGGATCGTAACGAAAGAAACCGAAGTCATGCACCGGGTCCCGATACACCGGCGTCAGCTCCACTTCTTCCTGGTTCAGAAACAGCGCTTCTGCGCGCACCGGGCCTGATGTCACGACGTGCCGGTTAGTCAGGATCAGCCCGCGCTTGGCGTCCACGACAAAGCCCGTCGCCTGCCCGGACTGGTTCCATTCGGTGTCGAAGGCACGGGTGCTGTCGACCTTGATGGACACCACGCCGGTGGAAATGCGTTCCAGCGTGTCACGCCATTTGCCCGACGTAGCCTGGGCGGCGGTAAACAGCGGCAGTGCCAGTAACAGCAGGCCGCCGACATGTCGGATTCTAAAATTCAATCGCATAGCCAAAGGCTTGGACAAACTCCCGGGCCAGGGATTCCCGCGTGTAGCGATGATTCTGCGTACCCTGGTGTTCGATCTTGCGCGCACCGATCAGCGCGGCGAGGCGACCCGTATCGGCCCAGGGCCAGTCGCGGCTGAGACCATATAACAGCCCTGCCCGGTAGGCATCTCCGCAACCGGTAGGATCGCTGATGCGCACTGCCTGCACAGCGGGTATCTCCAGCCGGTCGCCGTCGGCATAGATCACCGAGCCTTCGCCACCACGCGTCACGACCAGGGCCGATACGCGCTCGGCCAGTTCATCCAAGCCCAGGCCGGTGCGGGCCTTGAGCATCTGGCCCTCATAGTCGTTCACCGCGATCCACGTGGCCTGTTCGACAAACTGCCGCAACTCCTCGCCGTCGAACATCGGCAGGCCCTGGCCCGGATCGAACACGAAAGGAATGCCGGCCGCGGCGAACTGGGCGGCGTGGTCCAGCATGCCCTGGCGGCCGTCCGGCGACACCATGCCCAGGCGGATACCGGCATCGCCGGGCACCTGGTTCAGGTGCGCATGATCCATCGCCCCAGGGTGGAAGGCTGTTATCTGATTGTCGTCCAGGTCTGTCGTGATATAGGCCTGGGCCGTGCGCGCATCGTCGATCTGCTGAACGTAGCGGCGTTCCAGTCGCTGCTGCTCGAGCCAGCCGCGATACGCGTCGAAGTCCCGGCCCACGGTGGCCATGATGAGCGGGCTCTCTCCAAGCAAGCGCAGGTTGTACGCCACGTTACCGGCACAGCCGCCGAACTCCTGGCGCATCTCGGGAACGAGGAACGCCACATTCAGGATATGAATCTGGTCCGGCAGGATCTGGTCCTGGAAACGGCCCGGAAACACCATGATGTTGTCGTAGGCCATCGACCCACAAATCAGTATCGACATTGCGTTCGCCTTAGTGCGTTGGTTGCCAGGCCAGATCGAGCTGCTTCGCGGCCCGGACGTCGTCCAGCCGACGCACGGGCAACTTCAGCGGCGCAGCCTTCAGGCTCTCGGGATTGCTGCGCGCTTCATCGCGCAGCTCGATCAGCGCGTCGGCGAAAGCGTCCAGTTCTTCGAGTGCCTCTGTCTCGGTGGGCTCGATCAACAGGCATTCCGGCACCAGCAACGGGAAATAGGTGGTCGGCGCGTGAAAGCCGCGATCCAGAAGTCCCTTCGCCATGTCCATGGCCGTTGCACCGGTTGCCTTCGTCAGGTCCTTCAACGAGACGATGAACTCGTGGCTCGCGCGGCGATCCGGATAGGCCAGCCGGAATCCCGCCGCCGCGAGGCGGGCCATCAGATAGTTTGCATTCAACGTGGCATAGTCGGCGACCCGGCGCATGCCCTCCGGCCCAAGCAGGCGCATGTAGACGTAGGCGCGCAGCAGGATGCCGGCGTTGCCCATGAAGGCCGAGAGCCGGCCGATGCTTTGCGGGCAGTCGGCTTCAGTCAGCCAGCGGTAACCGTCGTCGCCGCTATCAACCATCGGCACCGGCAGGAATGGCTCCAGTCGCGCATTGACACCCACCGCCCCGGATCCGGGCCCGCCACCACCGTGGGGTGTGGAAAAGGTCTTGTGCAGGTTGATGTGCATCACATCGAAGCCCATGGCGGCCGGCAACGCCCGGCCAAGAATGGCATTCAGGTTTGCCCCGTCGTAATAGAGCAGTCCGCCGGCCTCGTGCACGATGGCGGCGATCGCCGGCATCTGCCGCTCAAAAACGCCGAGGGTGGACGGGTTGGTCAGCATGATGCCCGCAGTCTGCGGCCCGACGGCCCCCCGCAGTGCGTTGAGATCGACATCGCCGTCAGCGCCAGTAGCAATCTCGCGCACCGTGCAGCCGCACATGGTTGCGGTGGCCGGGTTTGTTCCGTGGGCAGCATCCGGCACGATAATCTCTCGCCGCTCAGTGTCACCTCGTGACTGGTGATAGGCCATGATCATTGCCACGCCCGCGAACTCGCCCTGCGCGCCGGCCATCGGCGTCAGCGAGAAGGCCTGCATACCGGTCGCAGCCTTCAGCATTTCCTGCAGTTCATACATGCACTCGAGAAAGCCCTGGCCGTGCTTGACCGGGGCATAAGGATGCCGGCCGGCGAAACCCGGCAACATCGCCAGCGTGTTACAGACCTTCGGGTTGTACTTCATCGTGCACGAGCCCAGGGGGTAGAAGTGCGTGTCGATCGAAAAATTCTGCTGCGACAGGCGCGTGTAGTGGCGCACGACCTGCAACTCTGACACCTGGGGCAGGCGTGGCGCGGCATCGCGCATCAGGTGGGCGGGCAGCCCCGCCGGCGGCGGACTGTTGGGTGCCAGCCCGGGTGAGCCGCGGCCTGGCCGCGAGCGTTCAAAAATCAGGCCTTCCATCATTCTCTCCTTCAGGCCGCGCGGCTACGTGCCAGGGTGTCCCTGAGACTGCGCACGTAGTTGTCGATGTCGGCGGGGGTGCGCTGTTCTGTCGCGCAGACGAGCAGCGCATCGCCGAGTTCCGGATAGTCGGCGCCGAGGTCATAGCCGCCGAGCACGCCTTGCTGCGCGAGGGACTCCAGCACCGGGGCCACCGGGCGGTCCAGCACCAGCGCCGCTTCGTGAAAATAGTTGTCGAAGGCCACGCGCACGCCATCAAGCGACGCGACGCCGTCGACCAGCGCGCGGGTGTTCGCATGGCTCTGCAGCGCCACCCGGCGCAGACCTTCGCCCCCCAGCAAGGCCATATAGATCGTCGCCGCGGTGACCATCAGGCCCTGGTTGGTGCAAATATTCGACGTGGCCTTGGAACGGCGGATGTGCTGTTCGCGGGCCTGCAGGGTCAGCGTGAAACCTGGCCGGCCGTCGAGGTCGACGGTGCGCCCGACGATGCGCCCGGGCATCTGCCGCACCAGGGCCTGGCGGCACACCATATAGCCGAAGTAGGGCCCTCCGGAAGACATGGGGATGCCCAGGGGCTGGCCCTCGCCACAGGCGATGTCTGCGCCGGCATCGCCCCACTGACCGGGCGGCTTCAACAGCGCCAGGCTGGTGGGATTGCAGACTCCGATCACCAGCATGTTCTGCGCGTGGGCCAGATCGGTGAGCGCATCGACGGCCTCCAGCGTGCCTAGAAAGCTCGGCTGCTGAATGGCCAGCGCCGCGAAGTCCTGCTCGCCCAATGCTTCAAGTGCCTGCGGGTCCGTCACGCCGCCGGCCATCGGCAGCTCTACCAGTTCCAGGCCCTGGCCCTGCAGCAGCGCGGCAGCCACCGCGCGATAGGCGGGACTCATGCCGCGGGTCGTCAGAATGCGCCGGGACTTGCTCTTGCGATTTGACCGCACCGCCATCAGGCAGGCCTCCGCGAAAGCGGTCGCGCCGTCGTACAAGGAAGCGTTCGATGCATCCAGCCCGGTCAGCTCGGCCATCATGGACTGGTATTCGTAGATGACCTGCAACGTGCCCTGGCTGGCCTCGGCCTGGTACGGCGTGTAAGCGCTGTAAAACTCGCCGCGAGTGGCCACCGCCCAGACTGCGGCTGGAATGTGATGGTCGTAGGCGCCGGCGCCAATGAAGCAGAGCCCGCCGGTATCGGCGGCGGCCCGCGTGGCCATGAGTCGCGTCACGCCGGCCTCGTTCAGGGCGGGCAATACGCCGTCTAGACCGTCGATACGAAGCTCTGCGGGTATTTCATCGAACAGCTCGTCGATGCTGCTCACGCCGATGGCGCCGAGCATGTCGCGAACTTCGTCCTCGGTGTGGGGGATAAAAGGCATATTGACTCCGGTGTCAGTCTTCGGACTCGGCCAGGAAACGCGCGTAGGCCTCCGGGTCCATCAGGTCTTCGAGGGTTTTGGGGTCGGCGGGGCGCAGCTGCAGCAGCCAGCCGTCGGCATAGGGGCTTTCATTGACCAGTTCGGGCGTATCGGCGAGGGCATCGTTGATCGCAGTGACGGCGCCCGCCAGCGGACTGTAGACGTCCGACGCCGCCTTTACCGACTCGACCACGGCGCAGGCTTCACCCGGCTCCAGTTCGCGGCCGGCCTCGGGCAGTTCCACGTAAACCAGTTCGCCGAGAGCCTGCTGGGCGTGGTCGGTCACCCCGAGCGTCACCGTCCCGTCGTCCTCCAGCCGCAGCCACTCGTGATCCGGCGTGTACTTGAGATTGTCTGGCGCTTCAGTCATCGAGGCTCCTCCGAGGTCTCGCGTGTCAGGTCGCCGAGATCCACCAGGACCTCGCCGTTGCGGACGAAAGCGGGCGGGACGAGCCGGGCTCGCCGCTCCGCGTTACGAATTTCGACTGTGCAATGCCCGTGCGCATCGACCGGCACGCGGGCCAGCGCAATGGAACGGCCAAGGGTTGGCGAGAAGCTGCCACTGGTAATCACCCCTTCGCCTGTCGCCGTGAGCACGCGCTGGCCGTGGCGCATGACGCCCCGGTCTTCCAGCAGGAGGCCGGCCAGGACTTCCGTCGCGCCGTCATTGCGCTGCGCTTCCAGGGCGGCCCGACCGACAAAGTCACGTCCCGCGGGCTCCCAGGCCACGGTCCAGTCGAGTCCGCTGACCAGCGGCGTGTGCGCTTCGTCCAGGTCCTGGCCATAAAGGCAAAGACCCGCCTCCAGGCGCAGCGTGTCGCGCGCGCCCAGGCCGCATGGTCTGCAACCACCAGCGATTAGTTCGTCCCACAGGTCAACGGCAACCCGCGTGTCATCGATAATTATTTCAAGCCCCGCTTCGCCGGTGTAGCCGGTGCGCGCCACGAACCAACCGTCTGCGTGACAGCAGTGAAACGGCTTCAAGGCCTGCACGGATTCGCGCAGCGCGTCGGGCACCATCGGCAAGGCCAGCCTGACGGCATCAGGCCCTTGCACCGCGAGCATCACGGCAGCGGCGCGCTCGGCAACTGTGAGGCTGCGGTCGGCGGCGCAGGTGTTGATCCAGTCGAGGTCTTTGTCACGGGTTGCCGCATTCACTACCAGCCGATAACTGTCCGCGCCGGTCCGGTACACGATCAGATCATCGATGACACCGCCGGACTCATTCAGCATGCAGCCGTACAGACCGCGACCCGGCGCTTTCAGCTTGGCAACATCGTTGGCCAACAGACCACGCAGGAACGGTGTGGCCTCCGTGCCGCTCACGTCCACCACGGTCATGTGCGAGACGTCGAAGATGCCGGCATGGCTGCGCACGGCGTGATGCTCGTCGAGCTGGGAGCCATAGTGCAGCGGCATTTGCCAGCCGCCAAAGTCCACCAGTTTCGCGCCGGCGTCCTGATGCCTTGTGTAAAGCGGGGTCGTCTTGCTCATTGCTCTCGTTCCAGACACGACAGAGGCAGGCCATGGCCTGCTGCCCCTCTGTCCTGAAACCTGAGAGATCGGGCCGCGCAGATCGCGATGCCGCACCCCTTCGGTGGGCCCTGATTGGGGCCGCTCTCCAGAGTCAATCCGGGTCCGCCGTCCGTTTGCCTGAGCGTTTCCGGGCAGTTGCGCCTTCGGCGGCCGCCTGAGTGGCGACTCTCTCCCGCGGACCCGTGTGATTGATTGAATAATCCTAGCGGATCGCCGCCAGCATCGCCATCAGGACTGCTTGAAAGCCTCCATGACCCAGCCCAGGCGGTCGGCCACCGCTGCGCCAGCGGCAATTGCCTCAATGCGTCGTAGCCGCTGCGCCAGCCCAATCCGGTTCGCAATCTGTATTGCGAGTCCCGGCCGGGCGTTCAGCTCCAGTATCAGCGGACCATGGTAGCGGTCGAGCACGATGTCGACACCGAGGTAGCCCAGACCCGTCAGCTCGTAGCAGCTTGCCGCCAGTTCGAGCAACTTGTCCCAGTTTGGTAGCTGAATACCGGCAATCATTTCGCCCGTATCCGGATGCTCATCCGTCGCCGCGCTGCTCAGCACGCCGTAGACGGTTCGCCCGGAAACCAGGTCAATGCCGGCACCCACCGCGCCCTGGTGCAAGTTGGCTTTGCCGTGCGACGCTCGTGTTGGCAGCCGCACCATCGCCGCGGCGGGATAACCGCGAAATACCATCACGCGAATATCTGGAATCCCACGGTAGCTGACGTGATCGAAAACCGGGTCTGCACGCACACAATATTCCAGCATTGCGCAGTCGCGGGTGCCGCCCAGGCTGTAGCGGCCGCTGATGATATTGGTGGCGTGAAAACGTATTTCTGCTTCGCTCAGAAAGCTGCCGTCGATCAGGCGATACTGACCACGCCGGCGTGCGCTGCGCCCGGTAAACACGAGAATGCCGTCGCCACCCGAACCATGCGCGGGCTTCAGCACAAACTCTTCGTGCGCTGCGACCATGTCGGCGAATTGTTTCGTTTCACCGGGCGTGGCCATGATGCCGTACAACGCCGGAACGGCAATGCCGGCATCCAGCGCCAGCCGCTTGGTCTGCAGCTTGTCATCCACCAACGGATAAAGGTGTCGCGGGTTGTAGCGCTGCACGTAATCGGTGTTGCGGGCGTTGATGCCCAGTACACCGCGCGCGCGCAGCTGTCGCGGCAGGGCCAGCATCAGTCAGTCCCTTCCCGCTGCACTAGTTCCCGGAAGCGACGCAGCTCCGTCATTCGGTAACCCGTATAACGGCCAATCAGCAACATCAGTGCCAGTACGATCAGCAGTGTCTCCGGAAATACGACTACCAGGTGGCGGACGACCTCCAGATCCATCACCGCGTAACACGCAGCAGCAACGGCCAACGAGCCGAGTCCCTGCTGAATGGCGTCGCCGGCTCCCCGTTCTTCCCATACGGTGGACATGCGCTCAATAGTCATCGCGAGGATCACCATGGGAAACAGCGCGACGGACAGGCCAGATTCCAGTTCCAGCTGATTGCCGAGAATGGTGACACCGAGCATCAGCAGCACGACAATCGTGAGCACGGCGCCAATCCGCGCAATCGCCAGCAAGCGCAGGCGTTCGAGATAGAAGCGGAAGGCCAGGCCCAGGGCAACCAGCGTCGAGAACAGCAAAATGCCCCACAGCAACTGAGTCTCACGGAAGGCCAGCGCAATGAGCACCGGCATGAAGGTACCGAAGGTCTGCACACCCACGAAGTTGCGCAATACCGCCACCACCAGCGCGCCGATCGGCACCAGCAACAGGATCGCGTAGACCGCCTGGGTCTGGATGGGCAGCGCCAGCAGCGACAATTCGGCGATGGGTCCTTCGCGAACTTCGGAGCGGCGCCGGGCCAGGTTGACGGGATCAACAACGTTGCTGCTGACTGCAATGCGCACATCCACATCGCGCCCGCCGTCTACCTCGGCAAGATTGTCTGTACCGCTCCACCACAACAGGAAGTCCTCGGGCAAGCCCTGTTCGCCGGTGGCCGGATCAAAGTACAGCCAGGTCGTGCCATCGTGAACCATCAGCCACGGTGCAATGGCCGACCGGCGTGACTGGTCTTTCAGATAGATGCCTCGCACCATGCGCGACGGGATCAGGGCCGCGGCCAGCAGCGAGGTGGCGGTCTCAGCGATAGCCGCCGGGTCCGTTGCACCGTCGAGCAGCAGGTCCACGTTCTGGTCGGCCGCCGGGGCCAGCAGCCGGCGGAGCAATTCACCGGCAAAGCTGCCCGGGTCGGCGGACTTCCGGCCCACGTCTTCGACAGTCATCTGGGCCGCGGTATTGAACGGTTCGGCGAGCAGCGGCGACGACGGCAGGGGTGGGGTCGTGTCTTCGCCGCGGCCTGCCGTGTCTTCGTAGACCACCGCTCGGTAATACAGCGTCTGCTGCCCTTCCGCGCGTCGCCGTGCCCACTGCACTTCTCGCCCGCCGGTCACGTAGCGCGGCGTGGCACCGAAACCGCGGGACACAAAATTCTCATCCAGGATCGCGAAACCGGGCGTCAGGCCGGGAATAAACATGCGGGCCTTGATCGGTCCCTGGCCGGCCTCGAAACTGAGCGTCGCCTCCACCGTCCAGACTTCGGCGCGGCTGTCCGGCAACAACGGGAACCCGAGGGTCCGACTCTTGTAGTAAGTGAGCGATACCCCGACCCCGACCAGTAACAGGGCCATGAACCAGACCTGGAGTTCGCGGCGCTGCATCACCCGCGGCCTGCCCCACCGGCGGCATAGGCGGCGAAAGCGCGTTTCAGCGGCCTGACCCGATCCACCAGCCCGAGGCTGCTACCGGCTAACGCAGCCAGTGCCGGATGGCCGCCGCTGAAGGCCCGGTTCATCAGGTCCATCGTTACCAGCGTAGCCAGGTTATCTGCCTTCCTGGCCCTTTCGTAGCGCCGCAGTACGCGGCGATCGCCAGGGTCGGCCACCGGACGTGCGAGGAATTCACCGAGCTCCTTCGCCAGGGCGGCGGCGTCTTTTATACCCAGGTTGGCACCCTGCCCTGCCAGCGGGTGAACCTGGTGGGCCGAATCACCGATCAGGGCCACGCGATCACCCGTATAGGCGCTTGCATGGGCGGCCACCAGCGGAAACGCACGGGCCGGGCGCGTTGGCCGCAGCTCGCCGAGCACACCCTCGGATGCAGCAGTTAACGCGTCGCCCAGCGCAGCCTCGCTGCCGGCGAGCAAGTCCGCCGCCCGTTCGTCCGGGCAGGACCAGACCACGGACACGCGGCCATCGGCCAGCGGCAACAAAGCCAGGGGTCCCCGCGGCAGGAACCGCTGCCAGGCCGTCGCATCGTGGGGCAACTCCGGTTGCGCGTGGGTCACCAAGCCCTGCTGCGCGTAGTTCCACTGCCGCCGCGACAGGCCGGTCGCATCGCGCGCCCACGACGCAGGTCCGTCGGCCCCCACCAGGAGCCGCGCACCCAGGTTCAGCCCGTCATCCAGGGCCAGGCGCAAACCGTCGTCCTCCCGGTGCAGCTCCACCGGAGCGACGCCGGTCAGCAGGCGCACGCCGGCGGCCTCGGCCCGATCCCAGCTGCCACACACCACAGTTGTCCAGTATCTCCGCCGAGCCCGGCGACAGCGCGGAGACCCGGATGCCCGCTTCACTCTGCAGTTGACTCTGCAATGGCGGCGGCGGCGCGCGTTCGATCAACAAGATGGCGTCGGCGCGCTCCGGCCGGTCTGCTGCGAGCAGGTTGGCGAAGCTGAGTCCGGCAAGGCCGCCCCCAACAATGACGATTTCCGCATTTTGCCGGGATCGGCGCTGCGCGGTCACAGTGGCAGGCCTCTTGCCAGGCGGGTCATCCGGCCACCTAGGCCCATGGTCGTCCGCGCCAGGGAAGTCTTCGCACCCGGCAACACGTCGAAGGCGGCCAGCCCCAAGCCGCGAAGATTGCCGAGCAGACCGGCCGGGAGGTCAAACAGGCGGATCAGGCCGTCGGTGAAGGCCACGACATTCCGTTGATCCCGGTGACGCCAGTCCGTGTAAGCCATCAGCAGCGCATCGGCGCCGGGATCACCGGAGCCATCGCGCAGGTCGTCAGCAATCAGTTCGGCCAGGCTCGCGGCGTCCCGCAGCCCGAGGTTGTAGCCTTGCCCGGCAACCGGGTGCAGACCGTGGGCCGCGTTGCCGACGATGGCCGCGCGGTGGGCGCTCAGCTGGCGCGACTGCGTCAATGCCAGCGGGTAAGCCACGCGCTGACCCACGCGGCGAAACGTGCCCAGGCGGTACCCGAAACGCTGTTGCAGCAACTCGCAGAACGCCCCGTCACGGCAGGCAATACCGCCAGGGGACCAGCCGGCGTGAAGCGCTCGAAGGCAGTCACACCGTCGCCGGCCTTCGTCACTTCTGTTGTGCCGATGATGGCCGTCTGTCCGTAAGGGCGGGTATCGGCGGCAATACCCAAGGCCCCTCGCAACTGTGAGCGGGCACCATCGGCTACTACCAGCAGGCGCGCCGAGACATCTGCGGGGCTGCCGGCGGCGGTGATGCAGACCGCAATATCTTCTGCTTCCGGGCGGGCCGTATCGATTTGCGCGGGAGACAGCAGATCAATGTTGTCCGCTGCAGCCAGCCGGGACCACAGCACCGCACCGAGGCGCCGGTTTTCCAGGACATAGCCGAGGGCTGGAAGGCCCTGGCGGGCCGCGTCGATGACGCTGGTGCCGAAGCGTCCCTGTTCGGAAACGTGAATGCGCCGAATCGGCGCGGCCCGATTCGCGACGTCGCTCCACACACCCAGGGAATCGAGAATGCGCTGGCTGGTGCGCGACAAGGCGGTGGTGCGCAGATCGAAACTCGGCTGCGTGTCATGGTCGAACGGCACGCGCTCAACGACGGCCACGCGCAGCGGCAACTCCGCCAGGGCGCAGGCCAGGCTGGCACCCACCATACCGCCGCCCGCTATCACGATGTCGTACTGTTGGGTCATCGACTGCAGTGCTCAGCTGGCCACGCTTCCGACCGCGGCTTCAACCTCGCTGGCCGTGCGCGGCAGTCCGACGGTCAACAGTTCGTGACCGTCGCGCGTGACCGCGATGTCGTCTTCGATACGCACGCCGATGCCCCGCCATCGCTTTGGCACTTTGCGCGTGCCCGGCGCGATGTAGATGCCGGGTTCTACGGTGAGGGCCATGCCGGGCTCGAGCAGTCGCCAATGGTCAGACACTTTGTAATCGCCCACATCGTGCACGTCCATACCAAGCCAGTGACCGGTGCGGTGCATGAAGAAAGGTCGGTAGGCACCTTCACGAATCAGCGTGCGCAAGTTGCCCTTCAACAGGCCGGCATCGCGGAGACCACGCGTGATGGAACGCACGGCGGCTACGTGGGGATCGTTCCAGTGATTGCCCGGAGCAATTTGCGCAAGCGCCGCCTCCTGCGCCTCCAGCACGATGTCATAGATGGCTCGCTGCTCGGCAGTAAAGCGGCCGTTCACCGGGTAAGTACGGGTCACGTCTGACGCGTAGTAATCGAATTCGCAACCGGCGTCCACCAGCAGCAGATCGCCGTCTTCCAGCTGCCGGTTGTTGGCATGATAGTGGAGTGTGCAGCTGTTGGGCCCCGAACCAACAATGGGCAGATAAGACAGGCGGGCGCCGCGGCTGCGGAACTCGTGCACGAATTCGGCCTCGATTTCATACTCGTGCAGGCCGGGCCGACAAGCGGCCATTCCGCGCTTGTGTGCTGTCACCGCGATCTTCGCCGCGCGGCGCATGGCGGTGAGTTCAGCCCGACTCTTGTAGAGCCGCAGATCGTGCAGCTGGTGATCCAGGGCGATAAATTCATCAGGGGTGTGTGCCCCGCCCCGTTCTCGCAGCGAGTTGACCCAGCCAATCACGCGCTGGTCGAATTCCGGGTGCATGCCAATGTTGTAATACACCCTTTCGCACTGCTCGATGATGCCCGGCAGAATGTCGTCCATATCGGATATCGGGAACGCGTCGTCGGCACCATAGTCGGCAACCGCTCCCTCGGGACCGGCGCGGGCGCCGTCCCAGGTTTCTCGCTCAGAGTCACGGTCGCGGCAGAACAGCAGATACTCGCCGGCCGCACGCCCGGGGACTAGCACCAGCACCGCGTCCGGCTCAGCGAATCCACTGAGATAGAAAAAGTCGCTGTCCTGCCTGTAGTAGTACTCCACGTCACGGTTGCGAATCTTGGCCGCTGCCGCCGGCAACAGTGCGACACCGCCCTTGCCCAGCATTCGGCTGAGCTGGCGGCGACGCTTGGCAAACTCGCGCGGGCTCATGGGTCGGTCAGTGCGCAGGACCGCGGTCGCCGCGGCGTTGGCCGTGCAGCTCCTCGAAGACCAGTTGCGCACTGACCCGGACGAATTCCACCAGTTCAGCGTAGGCCTCTTCCGCCTCCGCGAGGGTTTCGTCGGCGCCAAAAGCTGCGCGGCTGATTTCGCTGAAGTCGCGGATGATCTCGTCGGTCACGCCCGTCTCCAGGGACTCCGGGGCGGCGGCACCCTGGCTGAGTCCGTGCAAAAACCCCTGGCACCACTCGCCCAGATTACTGGCGCGTTCGTCCACCGGCGTGTCGTCGTCGGGCAGCACCAGGAACAAGCTCATATCACCATCGTCCAGAGCTTCCAGGGTGCTGGCGGCAACGGCAGCCAGCGCCTGCCCGGCCGAATCCCGGACTCCGGCGTTGTCGCCGCAGTCTTGCAGGGCTTCAGAGACCCAGGCGGGGCCGGCTTCGGCGCCCAACAGACAGGCCAGACCGCATAGCTGGCCGTGCAGTTCGGCCGCTTCCCCGAGGGCTCCGGCGTGGCTCAGCGCCTCGGTCATCGCTAAAAAATCGCTTGCTGGCATGGTGGGGCGGCTATGCTAGCACCGCGGCGCCTGTGCCGTTAAATTGACCGGAGCTCGCTTGAGACCTATATTTTTACGATGACAGACACACCAGAACAGAATTTCCTGAAAGAGCTGCAGAGGCTCGAGCGCCGGCTCGACGAGCTGGTGGTCATCACCAGTCAGCTCAAGGATGAGAACCGGTCCCTGAAACAGCGCCAGGACAACCTCATTGCGGAGCGCGCCAACCTGCTGCAGAAGAATGAGCAGGTTCGGGCGCGAGTCGACGCCATTATCGGTCGCCTGAAGGCCATGGAGCACAGCTCATGACTGAGATGTACGCCCACGTCAACGTCAAGATCCTGGAAAAGGAATACCAGTTCTCATGCCCGGCGGAGGACCGCAAGTCCCTGCTGGAATCTGCGGAGATACTGAACGCTAAAATGCGCGAAATTCGGGACGGCGGCAAAGTGGTAGGGCTTGACCGGATCGCCGTGATGGCGGCCCTGAATATGGCCCATGATCTGCTCGCGGCGAATACGCGCGGCGAAGTCATTGAGTCGGGCGCCATCCAGCGAGGCCGCCAACTCGAACTCTGACACGGCCTGCATCTCCAGGCCGAGACACAGTCGGAATCCGTCCGATTCCTCCAGACGATATACTGTTTCCAGGTTCCTCCTGCGGTGTTCGAGGCGGGTTACAGTCTTTCGACCCTAAATCATGACCTTGGGGTCATTGTCTGTAGACAGTTTTGTGCAGTACCGCCACGAGCGGAAAGCCTGCGCTGTCACGGCTGACCCCACCTATCGCTCTGGTTCGAGAGCGACGATTCGCCACGGCACAGGCGGGAGGAACCGCTTCCCCCCCAACCCATAAGCCACCGATGAGCAGCCCATGAACCAGCGCGAACTGCGCCGGCAACTCGTCGCCCGGCGCAAGCTCATCACACCAGACCTTGCCCGCAAAGCCGGCCAGGCCGCATCTCGTCACGCGTGGGCGCTGCCCCATCTGCAACGCGCGACTCGCATTGCAGCCTATTTTCCGGCGGGCGGCGAAGTCGACTGTCGCGTGTTGATCGAGGAGGCCTGGGTACGCGGTCGGGAGGTCTATCTGCCGGTACTCCATGGCACAAACCTGCGCTTTCGGCCGTACACGCCATCGACTCGAATGGTCATGAATCGCTTTCGGATTCCGGAGCCGGTGGGCGGTCAGGAACTACCACCCACCGCACTGGATGTCGCAATTGCACCACTGGTTGCTTTTGACCTGGCGGGCAACCGCTTGGGTATGGGCGGTGGCTTCTACGACAGAAGCTTCCGCTTTCTCCGGCAGCGAAACAGCTGGCGTCACCCACGTCTTATCGGCCTCGCCTACGAGATGCAACGCGTGACCGCGATTAATACTCATGCCTGGGATGTGCCACTCGATGCCGCGGTGACGGAGTCGGCAAACTACGTTTTTTCCCCGCGCACCTCGAATTGAGGCAATTTTCGATGGCCCGAAGTGATAAACGCGTCACCCTTGATTTGCTGGCATTTTCAACCACTTTATATATACTCAACGCCGGTTATCCCCGACACGGAGACTGAAATGGCTGTTAGGAAGAAGACATCGCGCAAGAAGGCTGCCAAGAAAAAGGTAGCCAAGCGCAAGGTAGCGAAGCGGAAAACGACTAAGCGGAAGACTGCTAAGCGTAAGACCGCCAA
>CAMYJV010000067.1:0-6633 GCA_947258805.1 uncultured Gammaproteobacteria bacterium
AATCTGCTTGTGCCCTCACCTGAGATGACAAGCCGACGCCCACCGCGGGCGCCAGCAGCGCGATCGCTAGCACCTCAAAAATTCTTTTCATGATTCTCCTCTCCTTGACTTATCGCGTTTCTTGGTGGTCCAAGCCATCTCTCAGCCTTGATCCCGTCACTCTCCCAACCGGGGGTAAGTGGGTGCCATGCAGCGCTCTACTCTTCCAGCGAGATGGCCACCGCCGGGCAGACCTCGATGGCCTGCTCGGCGTGTCGCTTCAGCTCCGGCGTGTTGATCTCGGAGACGATGATCTCCGGATCCCCGTTGTCGTGCATGCGGATGATCTCGGGGTGGTTGTAGTAGCACTCGCCCGACCGGATGCACTTGTCCAGATCGATCTTAAGCTTCATTCCCTGCCCCCTTTACCGCTTGGCGTCGAAACCCAACCACAGCTCCTGAGGAGAGCGAAACCCGCCCGAATCGATGGATGGCGAGAAGATTCCCGGATGCTCGTCGAACTTCGGGCGCGGATTGTCGATGGCCTCCACCAGCTTGCTGCAGGCGATGACCGCTTCCTGCCGGGCCATGGCGTAGCCCATGCAGAAATGCTGACCGATACCAAAGCCAAGATGCCCGGGCTTGCCGTCCTTGTAACGGCCGGAGCGATTCTCCCGCCCCATGTGCAGGTCGTCACGATGGACATCGAAGGTGTCCGGGTCTTTGAAGACGCGCTCGTCCCTGTTGCCCGCGCCCAGATAGAGAATCACGCCGGCGCGCTCCGGAATCACCCGGCCGTGCATCTCCACTTCCTGCGTGGTGTGTCGGAACTGAGCGTGCACCACGGGATCGTAGCGCATCATCTCGGTGAACACGTTGGTCCACAGCTCCGGATCTTCTTTCACGTCTTCGAACTGATCCGGACGGGTGTACATCATGTGATACCACATGTTGGCGATGGCCTTGTCAGTGGTGTCGCCGCCGGCAGCAAGCAGCAAGGCCACGAACCCTTTGATTTCCTCCTTGCTCATGCGGCTGCCGTCGAGCTCTGCACCGATGATCCGGGACAGCAGGTCCTCGCCCGGGTTTTTCTCGCGCTCATCGATCAGCGGATCGATGTAGTCCCACATCTCGTTACGGGCTTTGATGCCCATGGCCAGGTATTTGCCGCCAAAACCCAGCCCGGCGATCAGCGCCTGGTACCAACCGACGAAGGTGTCTTCATCCTTGCGGGGCAGGCCGAGCATATTGGAGATGACCCGGATCGGGACCTGGCTGGAGAACTGGGTGACCAGCTCCACCTCTCCCGCCCCTTTGAACCTGTCGATCACCTCATCGGAGATCTGCTCGACCATGGGCAGGAAGTCGTTCAGCTTGGCGCCGACGAACTGCCCCGCGATGACGTTGCGCAGAAATCTATGCTGACCGCTGTTGCCATACTCCAGAATATTCGGGCCGAAGATGTGGGTGGAGCCGAATTTGTAAGGCCCATCGGGCTTGTAGACCGCCCTGTCGAAAAGCTCGTTGTTCTGAAAACACCAGTCGACGTCCCAGTACCGGGAAATGATCCAGCGGTTGTGGAACCGGTCGTGAAACAGCGGATGGTGATCGCGCAGCCGCTTGTAGAGCGGGAACGGGTCGTGCTGAAACGCTTCCCCGTCGAACTCCCGCGGGTCTATCTCGTTGGGCAGCCCAGGCGCTTCGGTTTCATTTTCCGTATCCGGCGATAGTTCAGCCATGATCCCTCCCGAGGTCAGTCATGTCTTGCGAAAAGTCACTGGCAGATCCCAGCACGTGTGCATCTCTCCCAGACGCCGGCTCTGCAGCACAGGTTGGGCACCGGTGGCCAGCTTCAGATCCTTCAGCATATCGAGCATCACCTGCGATGCCGTAACCGCGGTGTCCCGGGTGATGGCGTACAGAGACCTGGGCCTGTCTTCCGGCAACGCCGGATGAATCGTCGGCTTGCCCAGCCCGGGGGTCACTCCGGTGGCCAGACCGTCCGCCCTGAACTGGCCCCGGGCTTCCCGATGGCAGATATCCCTGCGATCCACCACGAAGGCATCGGGGTCGCTGAATTTGCGCGGGTCCCGGTTCGCCGCGGCCGCCGAGCACATCACCAGCGATCCCTCCGGAAGCAGCTGGCCGAACCGCTCTACTTCCTGGCGGGTGAAGCGTTTGGCCGTGAGCACGGGCGTAGAGTGCCGCAAGGTCTCCAGATAACCGAGCTTCACGAGCCGCCGCTCTTCGACCAACCGATGCAGCTGATCCGGATGGGTCAGCAGCAGATACCAGTAGTTGGCGAGCGCCCCATGCAGGGTTTCGTGATCCCGCTCCAGAAGGGTAACCACCAGGTCCTGGGGCGTCGCCGGACCGTCGTCAAGCTCCAGGGTTGCCACCGCCGAGATCAGGTCGTCACCGGGTGCCTTGCGGCGCGCGGTGAGCAACGGGTAGAAATAGTTCGCCAGCTCGTCCATTGCCTGCAGGCCCGCCTGCTCTGCCACCGGATCCCACAGATGTCCCCGCTGCATCCGCCAGTAGCGCTCGGCAAACTCACCGGCATCCTGTTCCGGAATGTCCAGCACCGACACCAGCAGCTCCAACGCGTAGCGGGCGGCAAATTCCGTCGCCAGGTTTGCGTGACCGCGCCCGGCGAAGTCGCCGATGACCTTCTCCGCCAGCGCCTGAGCGTTGGCGTCGACGCGACGCGCATGGGCCTCCAGCACCGGCAGCTCGTTGAAAAGGTCTCGGCCGTAGTCTTCGCGGCCGTAGAACCACAGCTTGGGTCGAGTCTCGAAGTTGGCCTCGTCCTGAATCAGGGAAGTCACGTCGTCGAAGCGCGTCACCCAGTACTCGTTGGAGAGCCAGTCGCGATAGCAGGGATAGTTTTCCCGGAGGATTGCAAGCAGCGGATACGGATCGCGGATGAAGTCCGCCGAGATGAGCTGTATCGGTTTGATCTTCTCGGTGGACTGGCCTACCCGCTCGCGCTGGTGGACTTCATAGGTGCGGTAGCCCACACCGCCCTTGTGCCGAATCGGAACCTCCACCCCGTTGAGGCCCAGCACCACAGGATTCCCCTGGGCTTTCCCTGCGGACCCTCCGGCGCCGGCCTGATCCGCGTGCGCCCTCTCCTTAACTTTGTCCTGAATCTTCCCCTCACTCATCGGCTACGCCTGCTCCCTGAATTTTCTGACTGTCATCGGATGACCTGCTCGAAGCGGCTACCCCACATCGAATTCGATCCAGACCTCCCTGGCGGAAACCAACCCGATGGGTCGCAGCTTCTTGCCATCGATATCCTTTGGCATGCGCTCAACATTGAGGCGTGGATTCTTCATCTTCGAAAGCAGGACCCGTGACCCTTCCACGGCCTCCTGATGGGAGATCCATGCGCCCGGACACAGGTGCGGACCCACCCCGAATGCCATGTGGCTGCAGCGCCCTTCCTTGCGGTAGCCGCTGCGCAGCAGCTTTCCGTGATACAGGTCGTCCCGGAAAATATTGAACGTCTCCGGGTCTTTGAACACTCGATCGTCGTGGTTGGCCGAAAAGTCCACCATGTTCACCAGCGAGCCCGCCGGTATCTGAACGCCGTGCATTTCCACATCGAAGGTATTGTGGCGCGGCTGCCCGCCGATGGGCGTGGAATGCCGCAGCGTCTCGTGAAACACCGAGTCCCAAAGAGTATCGTCGTTACATACCGCGGCGAACTGGTCCGGGTGCTGCAGCAGCAGGTACCAGATGTTCATGATCGCGCCGCGCGTGGTTTCGCCGCCGCCGCCGACCACCAGCGCGATGTTCGAGGTGATCTCTTCGGTGGAAAGATAGTCACCGTCCACCTTGGTCTCACACAGCTTGGAAATGATGTCCTTACCGACGGGATTGCCCGCCTCGTCGTAAAGGAAGGTGGGCGCTTTGCGGCGCGCCTCGACGATGCCCTGCACGTAGTCCTCGAGATGCTGTCGCGCCTCCAGGCCCTGCTTGTGGGTGTCCGAGGCGCCCAGCCCGGACATCATGGAGTTGTACCAGTAGTAAAAATCCGCCTGGGCTTCCTTCGGAAAACCCAGCACCTCACAGACCACGCGAATGGGGAACTCGTTGGCGAAGGCGCGTCCCAGCTCCACCGTGCGGGTTCCGTCACCGTCAGTGACGATCTGCTCGTCGTCGATGTCGTCCCAGGCCTCGATCATCTCCGTCGCCAGCCGCCGGATTGCCGGGACACGATTCTCCAGCGACTTGCCGACCAGATGCTGGCCGTACAGGTTCCGCCGCCGTCGATGCTCTACCCCCGAGAGCTCCAGCTGGGTATTGCCAAGCACCCCGCTGGAGCTGCCTTTGGGAATGGTATTGAACCCCTCGTCGTCGAAGTAGCAGTGCGTGATGTCGTCGTAGCGGGTCACGTAGTAGCAGTTGTGCAGCTTGTCGTAATACACCGGGTAGTGATCGCGCAGAATGCGATAGTAGGGGTAGGGATTACGAAAAAACTCGGCCGAGTCGAATATCCGGGGATCAATGAGCGGCGTGCCGTCGGGCGCGTGGCCCATGTCGACGGCCTCCCCTTCCGGCATCAGCGGAAACTGCATGCTTGCGCCGGGATCTTCCGATCCGCCGTCGGTGGGCGTGAGTGTTTCAGCGAACGATGCGAGCGAGTTCATGCGGCCTTCCCCTTATGCCAGAAATAAACACAGGATCTTTCAAAACATACCCTAACCCGCGCCACCACCCTTGGCAACGGGCAGCCAATTGGTTAGCTTTGCCGGTTGAATTTCGGGGAAGTGAGTAGCCTGACCAATGACCTATGTCATCACAGCCGCCTGTATCGACGTCATGGACAAATCCTGCATCGAGGTCTGTCCCGTAGACTGCATCTACATCGAGGACGAGGACCGCATGTGCTACGTCCACCCGGAGGAGTGCATCGACTGCGCGGCCTGCGAGTCGGCATGCCCGGTGGGCGCCATCTTCGCCGATACCGATGTGCCCAGCGAATCCACGGAATTCACCGCCATCAACGTGCAATGGTTCGAGGACAAGGAAGCAACCCGCGCCCGGGTGAACGATATCTCGGAGGGCGGTATCGCGGTTACCTGAGGCCTGATCAGCGCCAAGCTACGGGCAGCTTGCTTCGACCCCAGAGGAAGAAGGGGGCAATCCGTTCACCCTCACCCAGCAGGCGCAACCCGGGCATTCTCTTTATCAGCGCATGCAGCGCTATCTCCGCCTCCATCCGCGCCATGGGTGCACCCAGGCAGAAGTGAACGCCCAGGCCGAATGACATATGGCGTCTGGGTTCCCGGCGCAGGTCGAAGTCGTCCGGATCAGAAAACACCTCCGGGTCACGATTGGCCGCCGCATAGTTGATGAAGACCTTACTGTTCGCCGGAATCACGGTTTCGTGCAGCACCACGTCTCTGGTGGTGTTGCGGTACAACCCGAGGACCGGGGGGTCGTAGCGCAGGCTTTCCTCGATGGCGGCGTCAACCAGAGAAGGATCGCCGAGCAGGGTCTGCCAGCGCTCGGGAACTTCCAGCAGGCGCCATATCATGTTGGTCATCGGCGAGGTGGTGGTTTCGTTGCCTCCCACAAGCAGCTGCATCAGCACGGACTGGGCGTCGGCTTCCCCGATCAGATTTCCATCTTCCCAGCGCGCTCCGGCGATGAGGGTCAGGAGGTCGTCGGGAACCCGCTTGCCGGCTGTTATCGCCCCCCGCCGGGTCAGCAGGTGATCGAGCATGTAGGCGTAAAACGCCTCCTGCTCGGCCGCGTACTGGGCCGGGTCGGCCGAGCCCATGGCGGCGACCTGAATGTCCGACCAGTGCTTGAACTGATCGAGATGCTCGGAAGGCACCCCCAGCAGCCCGGCAATGATCACCACCGGAAGCGGAAAGGCGAAGTCGTCGTGAAAATCGAAGGCGCCGTCGCCGTCGAGCACGGCATCGATGAGGTCATCGGTGAGCCGGGTAACCGGCGCGCGAAGTTCATCAAGCGCCTTCGGAGTGAACGCCTGCTGCACCAGCTTGCGCACGAACGTGTGCTGGGGCGGGTCACAGAGCATGCCCTGGGGTTCCGTGAAGCGCGGTCCCTGGCCGTGCTGGCTGGAAAACGTTTCTATGTCCCGCAGGGCGCCCTCGACATCCGCATAGCGGGACAGCGTGTAGAACGGCGGTTCGAACTCCGCGCAGCGGTGAACGGGGCAGCGTTCCAACAGCTCATGGTGACCGTTGGCGGGGTCAGTCATGACCTCTTCTGTGAATGGGCTCCAGCTCATCGTGCTCCTCCCGGTGTGCCGCGGCCATCAAGTATATCCGCGGCCGTTACGCCTCGATACGCCTCTATACGCCTCCAGGGTTTCTATCCGGACGTGTCGAAGCGACAGACCCGATCCAGCAGAGCGTTCCAGGACACGGTCTGCTCCAGGCGTGACAGGCTGGCGCCGGATTAAAACAGGTCGACGTCCTCGAGATGCGCTGAACAGCGAATGCTGCTCAATTCGTGGTTCGGTTTCTTAACGGCCATCGTCCCCTCCTGATTCAACTCCCCCGAGAAACTTGTAGTATGATCCAGTAATTCCCGCAGATCCAACAGCACCGGTGAGCAGCCGTTCTGCGTGACTGACCAGATCGGCGTCGGCCGTCATATAGTCGTCCCAAT
>CAMYJV010000067.1:6719-26327 GCA_947258805.1 uncultured Gammaproteobacteria bacterium
CAATCGCAACCGAATCTCCGGGCCGAAAAGCCCGCGAGCTCACGCCCAACCAGCAGAAACGCCGGCAGGACATTCTGTCCGCAGCCCGGGCGATGGTGGCCGAACACGGTTACGACGGCACGATCATGCGCGACGTGGCCGTTCGGGCGAAAGTTTCGCCAACGACTCTATATAACCTCTACAACACCAAAGACGAGCTGCTGCTGGCCGCGCTGCGCCAGGAGGTCACCGAAAGCAATCAGCGGGCGGCGAGCGAGACCGACGGGCCCGGCCACGAGTATCTGCTGAGAAGCCTGTTTCACGTCGCCAGGCAGACCCGCAAACAGCCCGCATACGTGGAAGCCATCTCCAGAGCTCTGCTGCGGGCGAACGCCGGCGATCCACTGGTGAACGTGCTGCTCATCCGGCTGCGCGACGATGCAAGGAATTCCCTGGCCGCCATGGCCGGTCGCGGCGAGCTGACGCCCGGGACCAACATCGACGCCATCGCCGTGGCGCTGGCCGGCGCTTTCTGGTCCAGCTTCCTGCTGTGGGGCAAAGGCCTGATAAAGTTGCGGGAACTCGAAGGTACGCTGCAGCGCAACTACCTGTCCATCCTCATCCCGGTGAGCCGCGGGCAGACCAAAACAGAACTTGAAACACACTATCGGAGCCTGGACGCATGAACAAAACACCTTACGAACCGGTTGTTCCGGAGTCCGTCGACGACATCAACTTCCTCGACGTCGGCCTGCAGAACTGCCCGTACCATGCCTACCAGCTGCTGCGGGACGAAGCCCCGGTCTGGAAAGATCCCATCACCGGCTTTTATGTCATCTCCCGGTTCGAGGACCTGCGCGCCGTGCTGCTGGACACCGAGAAATACATCAACGGCATGAGCGGTGGCCAGGGCAACAGCCGGGCACGGCTGGACTCGGAACGTGCCGAGCGGATGCTGGCGCTCTACAAGGAAAAAGGCTGGGTGCCGGCGGCCACCCTGGCAGGTCGCGACGATCCCAACCACAAGCAGATGCGGGCCATGTTCAACGAGGCGTTTCGGCCGAAGAAGATCGACGCCATGGATCCGTTCGTCCGCGACACCGCCTACAAGCTGATCGACGCGTTCGTCGACGACGGCAATTGCGACTGGGTCAGGCAGTACGCCGTGCCCCTGCCGCTCATCGTCATCGGCCGGCAGATGGGGGTGCCCGAAGCGGATATCTGGAAGATCAAAGCCTGGACCGACGCCTGGGTCCAGCGCCTGGGCATGATGCAGACCGAGGAAGAGGAGCGCTGGTCGGTGGAGATGGAAATCGAAGCCCAGAACTACTTCCAGCCCATCTTCGAGCGGCTGCGCAAAGAGCCGGACGACACCCTGCTCTCGGACATGGTGAACCGTGTGATCCCGGAGTGGGGCCGAGCACTCAACGACAACGAGCTGCACGCGGAGATGATGGCCGACACCTTCGTTGGCGGATCGGAAACCACCACCAACGGCATCGCCTACGGCATGAAGCTGCTGATCGAGAATCCCGCGGTGTGGGAAAAGCTGAAATCGGACCCGGACCGCTACCTGCGCACCTTCTGCGAGGAGGTGATCCGCCTGGAGGGTCCGGTGCAGGGCCTGTTCCGCCTCGCGGCGAAGGACATCGAGCTGCACGGCGTGCAGATTCCCAAGGGCGCCATGATCAACGTCCGCTACGCGGCCGGCAATCGCGACGAGCGCGAGTTCCAGTGCCCGGCCGAGCTGGACCTGGAGCGATCCAAGCCCGGCCGCCATCTCGGTTTCGGCTCCGGGATCCATCACTGCCTGGGCGCGCCGCTGGCACGCCGCGAGCTGTTCTGGGCATTCCGCGCGCTCTGCGACCGCGTAGATGACATGCGCTTCGCCGAAGGCAAGAACACCTTCGACGTCATGCCCAACTTCTCGCTGCGCGCCATGAAGGAGCTGCACATCGAGTTCGACGCCAAGGCACCCGAGGATCGCATCGATGCTTCCCAGGTGGCGGCTGAATCCGATGCGCACGCCATAGAGAATCCCGCCAGCAGCTGACCCGGGCTCCGGGAGCCGCCGTGCAGGATTTCTCTCCCACCTACGCCAGACGCACCCTGCTGGTCTCTCTGGTCAGCGTCGGCATGGGCTTCACTGTGCTGTTTCCGGTGCTGGCGCCGCTGGGCCGGGAGATCGGCCTCAGCGAGGTGCAGATCACCTTCATCATCGGCGCGTCGGGCCTGGTGGTCTTTCTCTCCAGCCCCGTGTGGGGAAGAACCAGCGACCGCTGGGGGCGCAAGCGCGTGATGCTCGTGGGGCTGTTCGGCTACGCGGCCGGCACCGTGCTGTTCAATTCCGCACTGCACGCCGGTCTGTCCGGCGCGCTGGTGGGCTGGGCGCTGTTTTCGGCACTGGTACTGACCCGCATGCTGCACGCGAGCATGATGGCCGCCACCATGCCCGCCGCCAACGCTTACATGGCGGACATCACCGACGCTGCCGCACGCACTCGAGGCATGGGCGCAGCCGGGGCAGCCAACAACCTGGGCTCCATCCTGGGACCCGCGGTCGCGGGCCTGGCTGTGTTCTCGCTGCTGACCCCGCTCTGGGTCATGGCCGGCGTCGCCTTGCTCAATGGCCTGTTCGTCTGGCGATTCCTGCCGGAGCCGCCCCGCCACCGCACGCCAACCCGGACGCCGCGCCTAAAGTACAGCGACCCGAGGATTCTGCCTTTCGTGGTGATCGGGGTGCTGATGTTCACCGGCATGGCACTGGTGCAGCAGACCATGGGCTTTCGGTTCCAGGACGCGCTGGAGCTCAACGCGGCGGATACCGCACGCACCGTCGGCATCGCCATGATGCTGTCCGCATCCTGCTCGCTGATCTCTCAGGGGGTGATCGTGCAGCGTCTGAGCCTGCCGCCGTTCACGCTGCTGCGCCTGGCCCTGCCCCTGCTCATCGTCGCTTTCAGCATCATGGCCACTATGGAAACTCAGATCTGGCTAACAGTTGCCATGATGTTTCTGGGCTTCGGTATGGGCCTGGCAGGCCCGGGATTCATGGCGGGCGCGTCGCTGGCCGTATCGCCGGAGGAACAGGGTGCGGTGGCCGGCGTGGCCGGTTCCTGCGGCCCGCTGGGCTTCACCATCGGCCCGCTGATCGGCGGCGCGCTGTACCAGTTCGAGCCGGCCCTGCCCTACGCGGTAGCCGCCGGCATCTATGTCATCCTGTTCGCCTCAATGCACTGGATCGGCCGGCGGGTTACCGAGCATCCGCGGGAACAGGACTGACAGCCCGGGCAAGATCGCCAGCGGGGACGGAGTGACCGCGTACTGCGAGTAACGTAACCGTTGTCGCGGTTCCAATTTCTGAAACGTTAAAGGTTAACGAACGGCACCAGATTATTCGGCGTCTACCTCCGTCAGGCTCGCCCGGTAGTGCTTCATCCCCAACCAGATGGCAATGACTGCCAGCGGCGCGCCCACGCAGTTCACGATGGTGAGCGAGTAACGAACCATCATGTCGTCCCCGAACAGGTTGTGGGTAATGAAGCCGACCACCGCAGCGCCCAGCGACAGGCCGATAAAGTTGCTGAAGAACAGGTAGGCGGACGAGATCTTAGCCCGCATCTGGTTGGGCGTGATGGACATCATGGCCGTGGCGGCCAGCCCCGCCGGCACCGCGCTGAAGATCTGATAGGGCGCGTACGCCACGGCCGCCCAGTTGCCATCCGGCGCCACCACGAAAACAACCAGCGCCAGCGGCGCCAGCGGTATGGAGCACAACAGCGTCGCCCGGTACGGAGCGTCCTGATAGCCTCGCCTCGTAAGCCAGCTGGCCAGCCAGCCGCCGAACAGCGCGCCACCGGTGCCGAACACGGCAACAACAAGCCCGTACACGGTTCCGGCGTGAGCCTCGCTCCAACCAAAGGTGCGGATGAAAAAGGTGGGTACCCAGGCGAAGTTGCCGTAGGCCACCAGCACCAGCATGGTGAAGCTGCCGAACAGCGTGGCGAACGTACGCCAGTGGCCGCGGACGAAGCGAACGAACGCGCGCAGAGAGGTGGCATCGCGGGTCTGCAGCGCACCCCGCCTGGCCGGCTCGCGAATGGACAGCACCAGCGCCGCCAGCGCGACCCCGGGCAGGCCGATGACGATGAACGAGAACTGCCAGGGCTCCACCGCCCCCAGCCCCCACAGCACGATCTCGTCCAGGCTCTTGGCGTAGGTGATCACGGACCCGCCGATGATCATGGCGAGGCCGACGCCGGTGAGGTTGCCCATGGTGAAGACGCTCATGGCCAGCGGCAGCTGATGACGCCGGAAGTAATCGCTGATCATGGAGTAGGAGCACGGGGACAGCGTGGCCTCGCCGCTGCCGACGCCGACCCGGGCAAGAAACAGATGCCAGAAGCTGCCGGCCAGCCCGCAGGCGGCGGTCGCCAGGCTCCAGAACGTCACGCCGGCGACGATGATGTTGCGGCGGCTGAAGCGATCCGCGGCCAGCGCGATGGGAATGGACATGATGGCGTAGAAGATGCCAAAGGGCGGCCCCTGCAGCAGGCCGATCTCGAAATCGTTCAGACCCAGATCCAGCTTGATGTCGTCTACCATCAGGGCAATGATCTGGCGGTCCAGAAAGGAAAATATCGAGCACAGGAACAGCACGCTGACCACGTACCAGGCATAGCCGGTTCGCGGCCAGGGCAGTTCCTGGACCCCGCGCGTGGTGGACACCGAATCAGCCGAAGGAGATTTCTTCCTCGTACCAGCCGGCGCCGACGATCTTCATGGAATCGTTGCTGGGCTCACGCTTCGGCCAGCTGGTCGGGTCGGCCTGATAGGCGTTGAGAATCTTCTCCGCCGCCTCCGCGTCGTCGCCTTCGAACTCGTAAATGGTCAGATAACCCGACGGCGGATCGCCGAGAAAGCCTTTGGCCGCTTTGTAGCAGCGCACGGCGGTGATGTTCGGGCCGTTGTCGGTGTCTTCGATGTGGTTGCCGAGATACCAGTCCTTGAACGCCTGCACGTGATCGGCCGTTTGCGGTTCCACCAGACCAACCAGCACCAGTTTCTTACCCATGTCTCACTCTCCTCCAGATTTTCGATCAATGCGCTTGCTGAGCGCTGCGACCGCATCGTAGGCAGAGCAGGAAGCACCTGCCTCTGCGGTTACCTGCTTGAATTTTTTGTTTCCCACCGCGCGCACTTTCTCGCGCAGCTTGGGATCGGACTCGAGCATGCGAATGAATCGCTCGCCGTTCTCAATGGACATCGCCCCTCCTCTCTATATGTACAGAACCTGCGTGATGTCTCCCACAGATCAGCGATATTATCATCGCAGACCCGGCGCGCTACCCGACAGCCGCGGACGAAACCGGTGCGCGACGCGCGCCCAGAGACAGTGATCCGACGGCCGCGGGTATGAGCATGAACAGAAAAATAATCCAGGCCTGGTCATAGCTGCCGGACGCATCCCGCACGTAGCCGGCTATCCAGGGCCCTACCGCCGCAAGGGTCGTGAAGGGCCCGAGCAGCCCCATCACCTGGCCGAACGCGGCGGCACCGAACCGGCTGCCCACCACTGCCCCCAGCAGGGGCAGCATGCCGCCCCCCGCGCAACCCAGCAGCACACAGACGACTACCAGCCCGCCGTAGTCAATCTCGCCACGGGCCATCACGAACACGCCGGCCATGAGCGTCTGCGCAAACAGAAACAGATAGCGATGGTCCCAACGGTCCGCCATGGCGCCGAAGAAAACCTTGGCCCCCACCATGACCAGGGCCATGATCGACACCAGCACGGAGGTCGCCTGAGCGTCGAACCCGCGATCTGCCGCGAAGGGCGCCAGGTTCTGCTGAATGGCGCCCATGGCGGTAACGACGGGGGTGAAGGCCAGCACCATCATCCAGAACACGGGGGTGCGAAGAATGGAAGCGGTGGTCCAGATCGGGAAGTTCTCACTGGCAACCGCCGGAGAGCCATCCTCCCCGACTTCCCCCGCCATGCCAGCAGCTTCCGGCGAGTTGCGCACGAACAACCAGACAAGCGGCACCACGGCCGCGACGACAATCAACGCCAGCACCAGATTGGCATCCCGCCAGCCGTAAGCGGCCTGCAGCCCGGTCACCAGCAGCGGTGTGAGAAAGCCGCCCAGAGACGTTCCCACCGTCGAGATGCCGATGGCCAGGCCGCGGCGGCGGGTGAACCACTTCGCTGCCAGGGCCTGGGCCGTCATCGGGCCAGCCAGCAGCAGGCCAGGCACGAACAGGGTTCCATACAGCACCAGTATCTGCCAGAGCGACGTGGCCAACCCTGCCAGGGCAAGCCCAGCCCCCATGGACAGCGCACCGGCAATGACCAGCGTGCGGATAGAGCGGCCGTCCACCGCCCGCCCGGCGAAAGGCGCAGCCAAGCCCATCACCACCTGCATGGTGAAGAACACCATCATCACTTCACCGCGGCCGACGGAGAATTCCTCGGTCCAGGGGACCACCCAGAACGTGAAGCAGTAAAGGCCGATGCCGAAGGTCATGGCCTGGAAGACCATGGCTACGGCGAGGACGTTCCAGCCGTAGTACCAGGGTAATCGTGCGCCAGGCAACATCCGCCGACTCACCGGATCAGGTACAGATACACGGCGGCTGCGCCCATCACCGAGACCACGACGAATGTGCCCTGGGCGCCGATTAATCTTGGGTAGTTTGCGCCGGGATAGCGGCTCATGCCCCAGGCGTGCAGTAGCCGACAGGCCAGCAGCGCACCGCCGAACCCGTGCACCGCCGCGCTGCCAATGCCGCCGACTTCCAGCAGATACAGCAGCAGCAGCGCCAGGGGCACGTTCTCGACGAAGTTGGCCTGGGCACGCAGGGTCGCGTCGGCGCGCCATTCCGGCTCACTGCCGGGGCGCAGCCGAACGTACAGCACCTGGTTGGCCAGCAGCACCGACAGCAGGCCAAGCAGCCCGGCGTAGAGCAGCGAGACGGGAATCATCGCAGCAGCCCGACGATCACGGCGAGCAGGCCGCCAACAAGAAGGGTCAGGCCGATCCAGCCGTATTGATCTATCCAGAACAGCCCGAAAGCTTCCGTTGAACCCTTCGGCGCGGTGGGAACTTCACCCCGGCGCAGCTGCCTGGGCAGAGGTGCTACCCAGACGATCTGCCAGCCGTGCCAGACGGCACCCAGCCCCAGAATGATCAGCCAGTCGGTCAGTTGCAGCACGAATCCTCCCCCTCCGTTGCGCATTCTCAAGTTACCATTTAACACGGAGATTGCAGTAGGATGGAAGCCCGAAGAGGGGAGAAGGCGAATCATGAGCAGCAGCAACGCCGGCAACGAAGGCGTCAACCAGCAGCTTTTTCTGAAACGCTATCCGCAGGGGGTCGCGGGGCCGGAAGACTTCGAAGTTCGCGAAACATCCATCGGTCAACCCCGATCGGGAGAGCTGCTGATCCAATCCCACTACCTGTCGGTAGACGCCGCGCTGCGCCTCATCATGCGCGACAGCGACGAATTTCTGTTCCGGGTTCAGCCTGGAGATCTGGTGCACGGCTCGATCGCCGGTCAGGTCCTCGAATCCAATCATCCGGACTATCATGCCGGTGACTTCGTCACCGGCTCTCTGGGCGTCCAGAGCTACGCCATCAGCGACGGCACCGGGCTGGAGAAATGCAACGTTGCCGAGGTGCCGCTGTCCGCCTGGTTGGGCGGGTTCGGCGTGTCCGGGCTAACCGCCTATTTCGCCCTCATCGAGGAGTGCAAACCTCAGCCGGGCCAGACCGTGGTCATCAACGGTGCCGCCGGCGCCGTGGGTTCCATGGCCGGTCAGATCGCCAAGCTGGCAGGCGCCCGAACCATCGGCATTACCAGCAGCCAGGCTAAATGCGACTGGCTCGTCAACGAGCTGGGTTTCGACGCGGCGATCAACTACCACGAGGGCAATCTCTACGAGCAGCTGAACGCGGCAGCCCCGGACCGGATCGATGTGATATTCGATAACGTGGGTGGCGACATTCTGGACGAGAGCCTGCGGCTCATTGCCATGCGTGGTGTTGTTCTGTTGTGCGGCTCCACCTCGCAGTATCCGGCGGAAACCATGCAGGGCCCGCGCAACTACATCTGGCTGGGCACCATGCGGGCCCGACTGCAGGGCTTCGTAGTTTTTGATTACGCGGACCGCTACACCGAGGCCCGCCAGCGTATGGCCCGGTGGATCAAAGCAGGCATTCTGAAAACCCCGGAATACCTCATCGACGGTACCGTGGCCGATTTCCCCGCCGCGTTCCGACAGCTGTATCTGGGCGACAACCGGGGCAAAATGCTGGTGAGGCTGCCGCCCGCCCAATGATTTTACAGGGAGAGAAACGTGACCCAATCAGGCCTACCGCCGGAATCAGAAATCAGAGCCCTGGTCGGGCACCAGTTTCCAGGCGGTGAGTACACCATCGCGCACTGGGAAAATTTCCTGCTTACGGAGTGCACCGGAGCGGAACCCCTGCCCGACGACCTCGCCCATCCGGTCGCCCTCTTCCACATGCCCATCCTGGGCGCGAACACCAGCATCGGCGAGATGTTTGCGCTGGGACAGGCGGAGTCCGATTTCTCCATCGGCATCGAAAGCTATGATTGGGAGATACACCGGCCGCTGCGGGAAGAGCTGACCTACAAGGTGACCGCTCGGATCACGGAGGCGGATCGGCGTCAGGATGATTCGGCTACCTTCGACCGGATTCAGTTCCAGTTCGACCTCCATGACCCGGACGGCGAGCACGCGGCCCGCACCACCATTACCTGGCACTACCGGAGGAGCAGCCGATGAACGTCACTGTCGGAGACGCGATTCCAGAGTGGGACATGCCCAGCGTCCAGGCGGAACGCATGCGGACCATGGCCGCGATACTGCGTGATCCCAACCCGGTGCACTGGGACCCACGGGTCGTCAAGAAGCTGGGTTACGGCGACCACACCATCAACCAGGGCCCGCTGGGGCTGAGCTACATGGTGAACATGCTGCATGCATGGGCCGGACCCACCAGCATTCGCCGCATCGTGATGCGCTTTCCCATGGCGGTTCTGGACCGCGACCACATCATCGCCCGCGGTCGGGTGACAGCCATCAGGGAGCAGAACGGCGAACGCGTCGCCGACTGCGACATCTGGCTGCACCGCGAAGGCACCGATAACCCGCTGGAAGGCACGGCGACCGTGGCTATCGGGGACTAGCCGGAGGCGACTATACGCCGCGCGTCTGCGGCGTCGATTATCCGCCGCACATCTGCGGCGTCGATTATCCGCCGCACGTCTGCGCCCAGGCGCGTCCCTCCGCGGACGCCACCCAGCGCAGCGCGTTGCGCAGCAGGCGCCGGAAATCCGGATTCTCAAACGCCGCCGGGCTGTCGCCAACATCGGAAACGACGATGGGGCTGGCGCTCACCGCGTTGGCCCAGACGATCAGGTTGCTGCCCGGCGGATGTTGCCATTGCGCCTGCTCCTCGGCCGGGGCCAGCGGCGGCGGGGTAAAGTTCTCCGCCACGAATTCGTAGTCGGCACGCAGCAGCGGCTCCACATCAGCCTCGAAGTCAGCGGTCTTGATGTAGAGCTCATCGGTGATTTCAAAACCGGTTTCCAGCCCTTCCAGCACCGGGTGAGCGGCTACCGGATTCAGCCTGACGGTGGCGTTGGCCAGCGGGCCGTGGCCACCGCGATACCCCGAACCCGGCACCGGAACCCCGTTGAGCGTGCCGGATTTCAGCATGAAAGACGAGCCGGTCATCCGACGCCACAACGGCCACTCGGGCCATGAGACCGTAGCATGGTTGAGCATGACGATGCCCGTGCCCCGCTCCAGCAGCGCCTCGATGCTGCGTCGATAGTCGTCAGAGGGCTGCCCGTCGGCGCTGGCGCCGTCGTGGGTGAGGCCTGCCCCCGGTATCCCCGACATGTCGTAGAACAGCACCGCATCATAGTCGCCGACGTTTTCCGGCCGCAGCAGGAGCTGCGCCGCCGGCTGCTGAACCAGCGTTACCTCCACGTCGTCCATGTCATCGAACATGGCGAGAAAGGCATCGTGATTGAAGTCGTGCCCCTTGCTGACCAGCAGTACCGATATGCCGTCGGCCATAATCCGTCCTCCGTGTGATCTGCCCTCAACTCAAGGAACCTCTAATTAATTCTTGCTTACTCAGCGCAAGTTTACGGGGTCTTGGGCAAGGCGCGCTTCGCCGGCAATGTAGGTCACCTTGCCAAGAAGCGCAACGCCGCCGAAGGCCCCGTAAATTGTGCCCTGCGGGAGCGTCTCGCTCTGAGCATTCAAGAATTAATCAGAGGTTCCTTAATGCCAGCGACCCGCATTCGCAATGGACCCGCAGGGTAAACCTTGGCACCCTGAGATTGCAGCAACGCATCACTGGGAGGAAATCATGACCCCGCTGGAAGAACTGGTAGAGAAGGAAGCCGTCAAGGAGCTGCGCATCATGTACAGCCACTATTTCGATGGCAAAGCCATCGATGCGCTGGCAGATCTGTTCACTGAGGACGCCGTATGCGAATTCGGCCCCGACTACGGCGGCGACTGGGTCGGCAAGGCACAGATCCGCGCCAACTTCGCCACCTACGCCGAGCGGGAGGGGCCCGAGTACGGCGTGCTGCACTCGGTAACCAACCCATGGATTCGTCTGATCGACGAAACCACGGCCAACGGCCGCTGGTATCTGCACGATCTGCGGACCACCGAGGGCATTGAAAACCCGCTGATCCTCTACGGCATCTACGACGACCTGTACAAGAAAGTCGGCGGCAAGTGGCTCATCCACCGCACACGAATCGACTTTCTATGGCCGAAGCGCCAGGTTCACGGCTTCCGCGACCTCTAGGCCACCGCGGGCCGTATGGGTCAGGTAGGCTGACCCCCGGCTACGTCGATGTACTGCCCGGTGGTCCATTCTGCCGCCGGCGAGGCAAAGAATACGGCGGCCGCGGCGCAGTCCTCGGGCGTGCCCGTGCGTCCCATGGGTATCACCGAGTCGAAGGTTTCGTGGGCCTGCTCGTCGTTGATGTTCATGGTCTCCTTGAGCATGTCGGTGACGATGACGCCCGGAGCGATGCAGTTGACGGTGATACCCTGGGGCGCAAGCTCCACGGCCAGCGTCCGGGTCATGCTGATCATGCCCAGGTTGGCAGCCGAGTAGACCCCGAAGCCCGGTGAAGGACGGTGGGCGGCAATGGAGATGATATTGATGATGCGACCGCCATTCTTCATGCGCATGGCCGCCTGCTGTGAGCCCCAGAATTTGGTTTTCATGTTCAGCGCCAGCTGCTCGTCGAACTTGTCGATGGGGATGTCCTTGAGCAGATAGGTCTTGCGGTCGAGATTGCCGCCCGCGTTATTCACCATGATGTCCAGCTGGCCGAACTCCTCCACCACTCGGTCCAGCACCTTGGGAATGGTGGTGAAATCCATGACGTCGGCGGATATGCCCAGGCCTCGCTGGCCCGTGGCTTTGATCTCTTCAGCAACCTCGTCCACATCCGCCTGACGCCGCGCCACCGCCACAACGTCAGCGCCGCACTCGGCCAGGGCCAGCGCGATGCCCCGCCCGATGCCCCTGCCACCGCCGGTCACCACCGCCACCTTGCCGTCCAGGCGGAACCTATCGTGCATGCCCATAACCGTTTACCCCTTCCCCAGTAAAAAACGAAAAACTTCGGCGCAATCTAACGCGGCCCGTCGTGGCGTGGCAACCGCTACCACCGTGTTCTGGCCGGATGCCGACGTGGATTTCGGTTTCTTCAAAGGCTCCGGGGAAGACTTCGTGACCACGGTGATGGCCCACGAGCGCACCGTGCCCCGGCGCTGGCATCTGTGCACCAGCGTGATGGTTCAGCTTGACGGCGACAAAGCCAGAGCCGAATGCTACGGCATCGCGGTAGGGAGCAGCGAAGCCGAGGGCGGCGGCCTGCAGGACACCATGTTCGGCGGGCGCTATCTGGACGAGCTGGAAAAACGCAACGGCGAGTGGCGAATATCGAAGCGTACCTACATCCTGGACTGGAGCCACCAGTTCCCGGACGCGCTGGAACAGGCCACCGGGGCCGATTTCGATCTGCACGTATTGAGCATCACCGAAAGCGGCCACCCCCTCTACAGGCGGCTTTAGTACCGCAGGCTCTAGCGCTCCTCGAGGCCGCGCTTCTTGCGCTCCCGGTTCATGCGCTCGCGATCGCTCTCCAGCCGCTCGCCGAGCTGCTCCTCCTCCACGGTACCCGCCATGTGCGCGCCGGCCGTTTTGCCGTTGTACATGATCTTCTTCACCGGCGTGACCGTCGGGGTTCAGCTTCTGCGACAGCGCGGTGTAGAACCAGTGCTTGGTCTCGTCGTCATCGAAGAATTCGCCAGTACCTTTGAACGTGATGGCGCCGCCGGGCAGGTCTTCGGATGGGCCCGCCGGATAGCCGTGGCTGCTGACGTTCACGGAAACGCGATTGTCCCGGCGAATGGCCGAGGCGCGGTGACGATGAGAAGCGAACGTCATCCAGATCTTGCCGTCGTGCCAGACGAAGGCGTGGGTTACGCCCACCGGCCAACCGTCCTTGGTCGCCCACATGAGCACGCACTCGACGGAATTGTTGCACAACTGATCCACTTCCTCGTCGGTAAACGGATAGATGGACACGATCTCGTGGTCTAGCGTCTGGGCCATAGTCTCACTCCCCCTGTATTCAGTACTTATTGGGTAACATCAGATGCGAAGCGGCCAGTATACCCGTTCTAATGGCCGCCGGTCAGGGGCACGAACGCCACGGGCAGCACATCCCGCCGGCTCACCGAACCCCTCTCGTCCTTAGCGATCAGAACCAGCATCTGCGCGCCATCGGGATCGCCGAGCGGCAACACCATACGCCCACCTGGAGCCAGCTGATCCAATAGCCTGGGTGGCACTTCTTTGGCCACCGCGGTAACGATGACGGCATCGAAAGGCGCCTGCTCGGGCCAGCCAAACCAGCCGTCACCGGCCCGCACGTGAACGTTGTCATAGCCCTGTTCTGCCAGCGTGTCGGCGGCCCTCTGCGCCAGCGCGGGAACTATCTCGATGGTGTAAACGGCCCGTGTCAGCTCGCCCAGTATGGCCGCCTGGTAGCCCGAGCCGGTACCGATTTCCAGCACCTTATGGGTCGCGGCGACATTCAGAAGATCCGTCATCAGCGCCACGATGAAGGGTTGAGAAATGGTCTGGCCGTGACCGATGGCCAGCGGCCTGTTGAAGTACGCGAGGTGCGCGGCCTGCGAAGGCACGTACCGCTCACGCGGCACCCGGCCCATGGCATCCATCACCCGAACGCTGATCTGCGACCGTCCCGTGTAGGCAGCGGTTTCCCGCGCGTCCCGGCGGATCTCATCGAGCATGAATCGCAGACCGGCTCCCCCCTGCGGATCGGTTTCCGCCCTAATCAGCCCGGGGATGAGAAGCAACAGCAGACAGCTGGCAATCATTCTGCGCATGGAACTGGCCTCCTTCAGAATGGTTCGATGAGCGCGCTCATGGCGGCCGCGGCACCTGGATCCGCAGAACCGCTGAAGCTGGCAAGCACCGCATCGTTGCGTTGACCGACCAGACCGCGGAACTCCGGGTGGCTGGAAATGAAGAACTGGCCGGCCTGCACCGCCTCCTGCACCAGCAGCGCCAAAGTAAGCGGGCTCATGACGTCCACCGGTGCGGAGTCGCCCTGCTCGGCCGGCTCCGATGCCTCACTGGGGCCACCACCCAGCGCCGCCGGTCGGTTACGCTCGCTGGTGGTGAGCGCCGTGGCCACCACACCGGGACAGAGCACCGAGACGCCCACCCCGGACGCCGCCAGATCAGCTCTGAGGGCCTCTGATAGGCCAACCACGGCAAACTTGCTCGCGTTGTAGATGCCCAGCCCGCGCATACCTACCAACCCCCCGACGGAGGCGGTGTTTACGACATGTGCCTCGCTGCCATGACGCATCAGCTCAGGTAGAAAGGTCGTCACCCCGTTGATCACGCCACCAAGGTTGACGCCCATCACCCAGTCCCAATCTGCATAGCTGACATGATCCAAGGGCCCCGCGACGTTCACACCGGCATTGTTGAACAGCAGGTGCACGGCGCCGAACCGCTCTATGGCCGCATCTCTTGCGGCGGCAAAAGCGCCGCGATCGGTGACATCCAGCTGCAGGGCGAGCACCACCGCGCCCTGTGCTTTCAGATGCTGCTCCGCCCGCTCCAGCGCTGCGGCTTCCACATCGGCGATTACCACATTGGCGCCGGCCTGGGCGAACACTTCGGCAAGCCCGAGGCCAATACCGCTGGCGCCACCGGTAATGAACGCCGTTTTATCTCTTATGCTGGTCACTTCACTCCCTCTCCGATCTCAGTATGATGCCCTTTGCGTAGAAACTATCACTGACCGGACATCGGTGCATCGTGCCGATGTCCGCATCTAATTCGCACCTTGCTGAACATGAAGGGGAGAAAGCATGCAACCTGTTCGCCGACTGGCCGGAGTCCTGGTTCTAGCCCTGTTCACAGCGGGCTGCGGCCAGACCGATGAGCCGCCGTCCCAGGAATCCGGCACCCCTGCAGAGACCGATGCGTCAAGCAGCGCGGCAGCCGACGTCGACCGAAAGGACGGCATGCAGGCCATCGCGGACGCTCGGCTGGCACGGGAGTCCATGCCGGGCAAAGCACACTATCAGGCCGCCTGCGCCAGCTGCCACGAAGGCGGCGTGGAAAAGGCCCCACACAGGGAAATGATCAATCTGATGACCCCCGAAGCCATCCTGGAAACGCTCACCGACGGCCTCATGCAGGCCCAGGCATCCGGGTTGAACGATACCCAGCGCATCGAGGTGGCCGAGTATCTGGGGGGCCGGAAGCTCGGCGAGTCGGTGACCGCAGTCATACCCCGCTGCGACGACACCGTGGGGCTGGACCTGAACCGCCCACCGGTCACTGCAAACTGGGGGCTGCAGCCCACCAATACCCGAAACACCACCGCCGAGATCGCCGGCCTGTCGGCCGACGATCTGCCGAAGCTCAAGCCGCTGTGGGCGCTGAACTTTCCCGGCGCCAATCGGGTTCGGTCCCAACCCGTGCTGGCAGGCGGGTTGATCTTCGTCGGCAGCCACGGCGGTGAGGTCTACGCCCTGGATCAGAAAACCGGCTGCGCCGTGTGGGCCACCGAGACCGCGGCGGAAGTCAGAACCGGCATCGCGCTGGACACCTGGAAAGCCGGAGACGAGCAAGCCAGGCCAAGGATTTACTTCGGCGACGTGCTGGGCAACGTCTACGCTGTAGACGCAACCAGCGGCGAAGAACTGTGGCGGCAAAGGGCCGATGACCATCCCAACGCCACCATTACCGGTACTCCCTCGCTGCATGATGGGCGACTGTACGTGCCCGTCTCCTCACTGGAAGTCAGCCTGGCGGTGGATCCGACCTACGAATGCTGCACGTTCCGGGGATCGGTGGTGGCCTATGACGCCGCCACGGGCGATCAGATCTGGAAAACCTATACCGTAGACGAGCCGGCTACCGTGCAGAGCCAGAACGCCGTTGGCACCAACATGCGCGGCCCGTCCGGGGCGACGGTGTGGAACAGCCCGTCCATCGATGTCGAACGCAACCAGCTGTACGTCGGCACCGGCGAGAACATGTCGTCGCCGGCCACCCTGACCAGCGACGCCATCTTCGCCATGGATCTGGATACCGGCAAGGTGGCCTGGACGTTCCAGGCCACGGCCAACGACGTCTGGAACACCGCCTGCGACACCGACACGCCCCAGAGCTGCCCGCCGGAGATGGGTCCGGATTTCGATTTCGGCTGCGCCACCATGCTGCTCTCCACCAGCACCGGCAGCGATCTGGTCATCGCCGGGCAGAAGTCGGGCCTCGTCCATGCCCTGGACCCGGACACCGGCACGCTGGTCTGGCAGACGCGGGTCGGCCGCGGCGGCATCCAGGGCGGCATTCACTTCGGCATGGCGGCGGCCGACGGCCAGCTGTTCGTCCCCATCACCGACATGGCCGACGGCCGCAGCTACGACAACCCGGCGCGGCCGGGCGTGCACGCGCTGGACGCCGACACCGGCGAGATCCGCTGGTACGAGCCCTCGCCCGACGTCTGCGACGGAAGAGATTTCTGCCACCCGGGCATCTCCCAGGCCATCACGGCGGTCAACGGCATGGTGTTCGCCGGCGGCATGGACGGCGTGATGCGCGTGCACGACCAGGCCTCAGGTGAAGTACTGCTGGCGCTGGACACCACCGGGAAGTTCGACGCCATCACCGGCGAGCAGGCGTTCGGCGGGTCTTTCGGCGGCGGATCGGGTCCCGTCGTGCAGGACGGCTTGGTGCTGTTGAGTTCCGGGTACGGTATCTACAACCACATGCCGGGGAACATGCTGCTGGTGCTTGGGGTGGAGCCTTAGATTCAGGGTTCGGGTGCGCCCTGACAGAAACACGATTCAGGGACTGCGCTCGGCCGCTCCGCGGTACCCGGCCCAGGCGAAGATGCCGCTACGCGTCATTTCGCCAGGACCGGCCTCGCTTAAACGATCCCTGACATTGCTTTCTTGGCGGCGCACTTCGATTGCTGATCCAAGATCGGAGTAGGTCAACACCGAGTCTTCCGGGGTGAACCGGGCCTATGTTCAGCGCCTGAGGTGCTCTGATACAGGCCGGATTGCGGGCACGTTTGAGCGAGGCCCCTGTCTGCAAAATGACGCGCAGCGGCATCTTTGCGGAGAGGGGGAACCGCGGAGCGGCCGAGCGCGGGCCTGCTATCCGGTCTGTATCAGAGCACGTCGAACTGACCAGGAAGGTGGCTGGCTAATCCCCCGAGCCCGGAAGCTCGAGGCCGATCTCACGGTAGAACCGTTCGGCGCCGGGATGAAGGGGCGCGGTCAAACCGGCAACAAAATCTGCTAGCTCGATGTCGTCGAGCACTTCGTTGTAATTCCCGAGGGTGTGCCTTTTCCCGTGCACCGCTTTCACCAGCGCGTAAACGATGTCGTCGGGAACGCCTGCAGATGTGACCAGGGTCGCACGGGTGCCAAACGTCTGAACGTCATCCAGGTTGCTCGCTCGCGGATAAAGGCCTACCGGAATGCTCGATCTCGAGTAGTAGGACCTGGATTCCAGAAGTCCTTCCACGCCCTCCAATTCAACAAACCTGCCACCCCGAACCGAGTACGTGGCGAAATTTGTTTCCGTCGCTGGATGTCCAACGGTGTAGAAAAAGGCGTCCACGTCGCCATGGATGAACGATGCCAATCGCTCACCCGACGGCCCTTCATGAACCCGTACGTCAGCCTGCCAGTTCATCCCGGCGGCCTGGAGCGCATCGATGGCATTCAGCCGGGTGCCAGATCCTGGCTCCCCGATATCCACCCGCTTGCCTGCCAGGTCCGAGATCGTTCGAATCTCGGTGTCTGCTCCAGCCAGCAGCGTAACGCTCTCCGTGTACAGGCTCAGAACAGAACGCAGAGAAGACTGCGCGCCTTGCGACTCCCAGGAACCAAGGCCGTGAAAGGCTTCAAACTGGTGGTCAGCTTGAGCGATGCCGAAATCCAAAGTCCCGTCGGCGACCGCATTGATGTTGGATGCGGAACCCGGGCTTGGCACATCATCCAGAGAAAAACCAAGAACCTCCCGATCGCCGTTGACGCTCCTTGCGATGCTGCGGCCAGCGTCCTGGTAGACACCGCCGGAAGCGCCAGTGCCCAGGCTGTATTCGGCAATTTCCGGTATCTCAGAGCAGGCGGGAACGACCGAGGCCAGGAGCGCGGCAATGAAAATTGAAATGGCTCCCCTGGAGGAGAAAGCGGATATCTGACTCATGTAGTACAGCCGTTATTCAAGCTCCACAGGTTACCCCACCTCAGCCACGACATGCACGACACCAAAGTCCAAATCGCCGGCTCGCGCTCGGCGGCGATTTGGACTTTGGTGCCGAGCCTCAGGTGCTGATCCAGATTTTGGGTTTAGGGTAGTCAGGTCGATATGGGCATGCAGGGTTACGCGTCGCGTTGAGGCAGCCGTAGGCACGAACAATCTGACGGCCATTTCCGCGCAGCCGACCGACGCAAATTGACGCGCCAGCGGCAACTTTGCCGAGGAAGGGAACCGCGGAGCGGCTGAGCGGGGCCGACAGATTGTTCGTGCCTACGGCCGGCATCGAATGCGAAATCGGGAAGCTTGTCGTCAAAGATCCCGCAATGCCGGAATCACCTCCTCGGCAAACAGACGCACGCTGCCGGTCGCCATGGCCACATCCACCCCCGGCCAGATGGCCCAGAAATAGTGGCGCTCGAATGGCGCGGCGGCGTGTTCGGCTCGCAGCACTTCGACGATCTCTTCCGGGGTCGCGACGCAGTAGAGGCCACGAGATTCCAGGTCCGGCAGGTCTTCGGGCGGATCGCCGAAAGCGGGCTGACCCGCCTGGGAGAACCATTTGGCGTAGTTACGCAACTGGTAGAAAGCGTGGTCCCGCAGCACTGCCCAATCCTTTGCCGGCTCGCGGCTGCAGAAGATCCAGCGGCCGGCGGAAGCAATGTGCGGATTATGCGCATCCTTGCCGTACTCACGCAGAGCGGCCACGTAAGCGGCGCGGGCATCGACCCCCCCGCCCAGCAGACCATCGCCTAGCCTCGCAGCACGGCGGATCGCCTCACCCTGCGTAGCGCCAATCCAGATGGGGATGCGGGGTTGCTGTACCGGCTTCGGCGTGCAGCGCACACGCTGGAAGCTGAAGTGGCGGCCCTGATAGTCAAATTCTTCCTCAGTCCAGCAACGCTGGATTATCTCGATGGCTTCTTCGGTTATGCGGCCACGGTTGCTGCGCTGCACCCCGAAGGTGGCGAATTCCTCCAGCCGGTAGCCCACAGCGGGGCCGAAGATGAACCGTCCGTCCGACAGGTTGTCCACCACCGCGCAATCCTCGGCCATGCGGATGGGATGGTGAAAAGGCATCAGCAGCACGTTGGTGCCGATGGTCACGCGCCGGGTTCGGGCCGCTACCGCCGCCGCGAACGGCAGTAACGACGGCAGATAGCCGTCGTCGACAAAATGATGCTCCGACAGCCATATGTCGTCGTAACCAAGCGCTTCGGCAAGCACGATCTGCTCCAGCGTGTCGCGGTACACGTCGGCAGTACGTCGACCAGAACCCTGAGGATTGCGAAGGTCGTACCAGACTCCGAATTTCACCGCCTTCTCACCTCCCTGCCGGTAATTGCAGCCCCGCTCGCGTCATAACCGCCGCAGCTGAAACCAATGACCCGACGGAAAACAGATCAACACGGATCACCCTCGACAGCGTCCAGCGGCACACCGAATCTGACGGCCATTTCCGCGCAGCCGACCGACGCAAATTGACGCGTCAGCGGCAACTTTGCGGAGCGAGGGCACCGCGGAGCGGCTAAGCGGGGCCGACAGATTCGGTGTGCCGCTGGACGCTTGCCGCAGAGCGTACCGAGCTACCCAGTTATCTTCCGATGATCCGGCTTCCGCGCTTCGAGCTCTACCGGATACCCCACCCAGGCGCCGATGTTCTCGCCGCTGCGGCCGTCCTTGAACAGATCGATCATCAGGCCCGCGATCTGCGACGGCTGCA
>CAMYJV010000068.1 GCA_947258805.1 uncultured Gammaproteobacteria bacterium
CATCAGAACCGGCTGGTCGCTGAGCTCCGCGACGGCGGCACGAATCTTGTCAACCAGGGGCGCGTACTGGTCGTCGATCAGCACCACGCCGTCTGCACCCACAGAAACGCCGATATTGCCGCCCGATCCGGTCAGCATGTACAGCCCGTCGGCCACCGGCTCTGTACCGATCTGCACCTGGCTGAAGTCCTGCTGCTGAGCCACGACAGGCGTGGTTTGCAGCAGCAGCATCGTGACCAGGGAGACACCGAATTTCCGAACTGAGCCCATACTGGTCCCCAAGGGTGAAAACTGCCCAATTATTGCACTACCGCCCGCGGCAGGGCCCGGCTGGTATTATTGGCAGGCAATCTAACAGGCCCATACAGGACGCGATGACCCGAAGTCGACTCAGAACCGCTGCCCTGCTGGCCGCCGCCTGCGGCGCGCTGCTGCTAGCGCTCGGCGGGCTGGCCCAGGAAGAGCCCGCCGGCGGCACGCTGCTCCGGATGGAGATCCGTGGCGCCATCGGCCCGGCCACCAGCGCCTACGTGCTCGAGGGCCTGGAACAGGCGCGGGCCAGCAATGCGGCCCTGGTGCTGATCGAAATGGACACGCCCGGCGGCCTGGACTCGGCCATGCGGGAGATCATCAAGGGCATTCTCAGCTCGGAAGTCCCCGTGGTGACCTGGGTCTCCCCCAGCGGTTCCCGGGCGGCGAGCGCCGGCACCTACATCCTGTACGCCAGTCATGTGGCGGCCATGGCACCCGCAACCAACCTGGGCGCTGCAACGCCGGTCTCAATCGGCGGCGGCGGGCCGCCGTTGCCTGGCCCGGCCGGGACGCCGAAAGATGACTCCAAGGAGCCGCAAGCCGGCGACCAGGACGGGCCGTCAAAGGACGACGATGCCGATTCCAAACCTGCCCCGGCCGCCGGCACCGCGATGGAAAAAAAGTCAGTGAACGACGCGGTTGCCTATATTCGCGGCCTGGCCGAATTGCGGGGTCGGAACGAAGACTGGGCCGAGCAAGCCGTGCGCCAGGCCGAGAGCCTGAGTGCGGAAGCTGCGCTGGAGCTGAACGTGATCGACCTGGTGGCTGCCAGCCAGGACGAGCTCCTCGCCGCCATCGACGGCCGCATCGTCAAGGTCGGGGATAAAGAACTGACGCTGGCTACCGAAGGGCTGGTGGTCGAGGAATTCGAAGCCGACTGGCGCACGAAACTGCTGGCGACCATCACCGATCCGAACGTCGCCTACATGCTGCTGCTGGCGGGCGTCTACGGGCTGATCCTCGAGGGCTACAACCCGGGCGCGCTGGTGCCGGGCATTGTCGGCGCGATCTGCCTGCTGGTGGCGCTGTTCGCCTTCCAGGTCCTGCCGGTGAACTATGCCGGCCTCGGCCTGATCCTGCTGGGGGTGATCCTGATGATCGCGGAAGCCTTTGCGCCCAGTTTCGGGGCGCTGGGGCTCGGCGGTATCGTCGCCTTTGTCATCGGGTCGATCATCCTGCTGGATTCCGACGTGCCCGGCTTCCAGATCAGCCGCATACTGATCGGCAGTGTTGCCGCCGTAGCGGGCAGCCTGTTGCTGGGACTGATGTATTTCCTGGTCCGCAGCTTCCGGCGACCGGTAGTCAGCGGCGCGGAACAAATGGTGGGCAGCACCGGCGAAGTCCTGGAAGATTTTCTCGGTGAGGGCCAGGTGTTCGTCCACGGTGAACGCTGGCAGGCTCATGCACAGGGCGAATTGAAACGCGGCGACCAGGTACGGGTCACGGGCATGCGCGGGCTCGAACTGGAAGTCGAACGGCAAGACTAAAGACTCCGCGGAGTCACAGGAGAATGACATGGGATTGGGTGCGCTAATCGTCGTCGGTCTGATCGCGCTATTTCTGCTCAGTGCAATCAAGGTACTGAAGGAATACGAGCGCGGTGTGATCTTTACCCTGGGCCGGTTTACCGGCGTGAAGGGGCCTGGCCTGATCATCGTGATCCCGATCATCCAGCAAATGGTGAAAACGGACCTGCGCGTGATCGTGATGGACGTGCCCACCCAGGACGTGATCTCCCAGGACAACGTGTCCGTGAAGGTGAACGCAGTCGTCTACTTCCGGATTATCGATCCGGAGCGGGCCGTGATCCAGGTTGCTAACGTGTTCGAGGCCACGAGTCAGCTGGCGCAGACTACCCTGCGCTCGGTGCTCGGCCAGCACGAACTGGACGAGATGCTGTCGGAACGCGACAAGCTGAACGACGACATTCAGGTCATCCTGGACCAGCACACCGATGCCTGGGGCATCAAGGTTTCCAACGTGGAAATCAAGCACGTGGACCTGGACGAGAGAATGGTCCGTGCGATCGCGGCGCAGGCAGAAGCGGAGCGCTCGAGACGCGCAAAGGTGATTCACGCCGAGGGCGAACAACAGGCTTCGGCCATGCTGGCGTCGGCAGCCGACACGCTGGGTTCCAAGGGCGGCGCGCTGCAGCTGCGCTACCTGCAGACCCTGACAGAAATTGCGAAGGACCGGACCAACACCATCGTGTTTCCGCTACCGATGGACCTGATCGAACCACTCCTCGGGAAGATCGGCCACCGCGGCAATCCGGACTCGCGGCCGCCAGCGGTTACCGGGTCGAGCTAGCGCCCCGACGTTTCGCCAGGGCCCAGAATTCGTCGAGGGTGTCCAGGTCGAAAGCGGACCAGTCGCCGCCCCGTGCGCGCACTTCACCCTCGACCGTTGCAAAGCGGCCCTCGAACTTGTGGTTGGCGCGGCGCAAGGCCTCTTCCGGGTTCACACCCAGCTTCCGGGCCAGGTTCGCGGTGGCAAACAACAGGTCGCCGACTTCCTCCTCGATGGCGGCCGAATCCGCTGATTGTTCTGCGTCGTGCAGCTCCGCGAGTTCCTCGACGACCTTCAGCCGGGCTCCCGCCGCGTCGGGCCAGTCGAAACCCACCCGGGATGCCCGCTTGCAGAGTTTGTGAGCCCGCAGCAGAGCCGGTAGCGCCAGGCCAACCCCGGCCAGGGCCGTCGTGTCGCCGGCAGTCTGACGTTCCTGTTCCTTGTGGGCTTCCCAGGCGACGGTCTGCGCCGCCGCACTGGCGACTTCCGCCTCGCCGAATACGTGGGGATGCCGGCGGACCATCTTGTCGACTATCCCTGCGGCAACCGCCTCGAAGTCGAAAGACCCGGCCTCCTCCGCCATCCGGGCATGAAAGACCACCTGCAGCAGCAGGTCACCGAGTTCATCGCGCAACTGCTCCAGATCTTGCCGGTCGATGGCCTCCGCGACCTCGTAAGCCTCTTCAATGGTGTACGGCACGATGCTGCGAAAATCCTGCTGGATATCCCAGGGGCACCCTGTCTCCGGGTGCCGCAGCCTGGCCATGATATTCAGTAGTTTCTCTAAATTGCCCATAACTATATGTACTTTATGAAATTAGCTGTGCCAGCTCATCGACAATCTGCGCCGTTGCGCCCCAGATGCGGTGGCTGTCGTAGTGATACTCGCAAACCGGAAATTCGACGCCACGCCAGCTGCGCGTGGTTGCAATGCGATTGGCCGGGTCGAGGAACCAGGTCAACGGCACTTCGAAGATATGCGCGACCTCCCGGCAATCGGCAACATAGGCCAGGTCCGGTGCGACGATGCCGACCACCGGCGTCACGGCAAAGCCGGTCACGACGGCGCGGGCCGGCAGATACCCGGCCACCTGCACCTGGTCGCCGGGCAATCCCACCTCTTCTGCGGATTCGCGCAGGGCCGTGTGCAGCGGCCCGGCATCGTCAGGCTCTACCCGACCGCCGGGGAAACTGATCTGGCCGGCATGATCCCGCAGATGCTCGGTGCGCCGTGTGAACAGCAACCTCAACGTCGACTGCCGGTCGCTGACCGGCACCAGGACCGCTGCCGGAGTGAGGGTCAGCGCGGTGAATGCCCCGGCCAGTCCGGGGTCAAGCGCAGCGAATGCGGCCACAGCCGGATCTGCCGCCGCCCGGCTCCCGGCCAGCCGGCTCAGAATCCGTTCGCGCACGCGCCACTCAGGACTTGATACCGCCGCGGGTCAACTCCAGCGGGTCGAGCAGCCGGTCCAGCTCGGCGTCGGTCAGATCGGTCTGTTCCGCCGCCACGTCGCGAACGGGCCGGCCTTCCGCATAGGCCTGCTTGGCTACCGCTGCGCCCTTCTCATAACCAATCACGGGATTCATGGCCGTGACCAGGATTGGGTTGCGGTCGAGGGCTTCATTCAGCTTCTGCTGGTTCACGGTAAAGCCCGCAATCGCGCTGTCGGCAAGCACCCGCGATGCGCTGGCCAGCAGCGCAACGCTCTGGGTCAGGTTGTAGGCGACGACCGGCAACATCACGTTCAGCTGAAAGTTACCGGACTGTCCTGCAACTGTAATAGTTGCATCGTTGCCGATCACCTGCGCCGCAACCATTGCCACCGCCTCCGGGATCACGGGATTCACCTTGCCCGGCATGATGCTGCTGCCAGGCTGCAGCGCCGGCAACGCGATCTCGCCGAGCCCGGCAAGGGGCCCGCTGTTCATCCACCGCAGATCATTGGCGATCTTCATCAGGGACACGGCTACGGTTTTCAGCTGGCCCGACAGCTCAACCGCCGCATCCTGGGACGACAGCGCCTCGAAATAATCGCCCGCGGGCGCGACGTTGAGGCCCGTGCGTTCCGATAGCAGCACCGCGATCTTGGGGCCAAACTTCGGATGCGCATTGATACCGGTACCCACTGCGGTGCCACCCTGGGCAATATGGCAAAGGCGCGGCATCGCGGCGCTGACACGATCTGTGCCGTTGCTCACCTGGGCGGCCCAACCGCCGATTTCCTGTTCCATGGTCACCGGCATTGCGTCCATCAGGTGCGTGCGGCCCGTCTTCACCACGTTTTTGAGCTCGCGGGCCTTTGTCTTCAGGGTTTTATGCAGGTGTGCAAGGCCTGGCAGCAGTTCTTCGTTGACCAGCAGTGCGGCGCTGACATGCACGGCGCTGGGAATGACATCATTGCTGCTCTGTCCCATGTTGACGTCGTCGTTGGGATGCACCGTTTCGCCAAGTTCCTGGGTCGCGAGACGGGCAATGACTTCATTGGCATTCATGTTTGAACTGGTGCCGGAACCGGTCTGGAATACGTCCACCGGAAACTGCTCATCGTGCCTGCCTTCCGCCACGGCCAGCGCTGCCGCCTGAATCGCGACTGCCCGCCCGGACTTCAGCAGGCCCAGTTCGCTGTTGGCGCCGGCGGCCGCCCACTTGATAAGACCCAGGGCCCGGATGAAAGCCCGCGGCATCCGCAGGTCACTGATCGGGAAATTCTGCACGGCGCGCTGCGTCTGAGCGCCCCACAGGGCCTGCTCCGGCACCTGCAATTCACCCATGCTGTCGCGTTCGACGCGAAACTGGTTATCGGCCATTGTCTGCTCCGTATTCATCGAGGCCACCCGCTACGCGCGGGTGGAGGCGAATTCTACAGCGAAGGCACGCAAGCGTCGTGGTGTATCCTTTGCCGCCTGCTGTCACGATCCCGCTATCGATGGACGTATCGCCACTCACCGCCCTGTCGCCCCTCGACGGACGCTACGCCGCCAAGCTCAATGACATGCGTGAGGTATTCAGTGAATTTGGCCTGATTCGATTGCGCGTACTGGTGGAGGTGCGCTGGGTGCAGTTCCTGGCCACGCGGCCGGAAATTCCGGAGCTGGAACCCATCTCGAGCGTAGTCGGCGGCGTGCTCGATCAGCTGGTGGATAACTTCGGCCCCGGCGACGCGCAACGCGTGAAAGAACTAGAAGCAACCACCAATCACGACGTCAAGGCGGTGGAGTACCTGATTGCCGAGCGGCTGGGTGACGATCCAGAGTTGGCGGGAATCCGGCCCTTCGTGCACTTCGCGTGCACGTCCGAAGACATCAACAATATCGCCTATGCGCTGATGCTGCGGCGCGGCCGAGACGCGTTCGTGCTGCCCGCGCTGGGCAAGCTAACGACACAGTTGCGCAGCCTGGCAGCCCGGACCGCAGAACAACCCATGCTGTCGCGGACCCACGGTCAGCCGGCCAGCCCGACGACCCTCGGCAAGGAACTTGCCAACCTGGTTGCGCGCGTCGAACGCCAGGTCGAGACCCTGGAAGCGGTGCCGGTCACGGCCAAGATCAACGGTGCAGTGGGCAATTTCAATGCTCACATTGCCGCCTACCCGGAAGCCGACTGGCCCGCTTTGGGCCGAGAGTTCATCGAGTCCCTGGGGCTCGTGTGGAACCCCTACACCACGCAGATCGAACCCCACGACTGGATTGCGGAACTGTGCCACGCGCTGGCACGGGTCAACACGGTGTTGCTGGACCTCAGCCGCGATGTCTGGAGCTACATCGCCATCGGCTACTTTCGCCAGCGCCGGGTGCCCGGCGAAGTGGGCTCATCGACGATGCCGCACAAGATCAACCCCATCGACTTCGAAAACGCCGAGGGCAATCTCGGGCTGGCGAACGCGTTGCTGGAACACTTTGCCGCGAAACTGCCGGTTTCGCGCTGGCAACGCGACCTCAGCGACTCAACGGTGCAGCGCAATCTCGGCGTCGCGCTGGCCCACAGCGTGCTGGCCTGCCGTTCACTGCAGGCGGGCCTGGCGAAATTGGAGCCGGATCCGGAGCGGCTCGCCGCCGATCTCGACGGCAACTGGGAAGTCCTCGGCGAAGCCATCCAGACCGTGATGCGGCGTTACGGCCAGGCCGACGCCTACGAGCAGCTGAAAGCCCTGACCCGCGGCGAGCGCGTCGGGCCGGAGCAGCTGCGCAAGTTCATTCGCACGCTGGCGCTGCCCCAGGCAGCCATCGACGGCCTGCTGGCCCTGACACCCGCCTCTTACACCGGCGCGGCAGAGCGCCTGGCACGGGAGCTGGCCGGCCCGACGGAGCCCGGCAAGGACTAATAAAAGCGTGACCCGATCGGCATAGCCCTGCCGGTAGGAGACATAAACTGATCCAGTGGGCATGGTCCCGGCGGGCCCCGGGTCTGCCGCCGGCCAGGCTGCCGGGATGACACCTCTGCAATGGAAGCGACACGAATCCAAGGACGCCGCTGGGTACTCTCCTCCGTAGAGGAGAACCGCGCTGCCGCGGCCGAGATCGCCGCCCAGGCAAAGCGCTGGATCTCCATTTATACGCCGGATCTGGAACCCGGTATCTACGACCACGCGAAGTTCCTCGACGTGGCCAAACGCCTTGTGCTGGCCAAGCCCTACGCCAAGATCCGGGTATTGATTTCCGAACCTTCCCGCACCGTGCGCATCGGTAATCGCTTCGTGTCCGTAGGCCGGCGACTGAACAGCTATATCGAGTTCCGCAACGTGCACCCCGACTACCAGGACCATCGTGAGGCTTACCTGATCGCCGACTCAACCGCGCTGCTGTATCGCGTGGAAGGCCGCCGCTGGGAAGGCATCGCCGATACCTATGAGCCTGCGGTGGCCCGGCGTTACCTGAGCCTGTTTGACGACATCTGGAACGCGTCGGAAATCGAGCAGGAAATTCGCGAGCTACGCGTCTAGGCAGCTGCGGCTGTCGTCTCCGCGTGGCGTCTTTGAAGAATCAAGAAGATCGCGTGAGTAACGAAAACTATTTTCGCCCCGAATTGACCGTGGCCGCCGTCGCCGAGCGGCACGGGCGCTTCCTGATCATCGAAGAAATGGTCCAGGGCCAGGCGGTATTCAATCAACCGGCAGGACATGTAGAGCCGGGTGAAAGCCTCGGCCAGGCGGTGGTCCGCGAAACCCTCGAAGAGGCCGGGTGGGTGTTTGTACCCGAGTTCATCTCCGGCATCTATCTCTGGACCGACACCGAAGCGCAGCGCAGCTTCCTGCGGGTTGTCTTCTGCGGCCACCTGGGCAGCCATTTGCCCGAGCGGGGGCTAGATGACGGCATCTTGCGCACCCTGTGGCTGTCCCGGCAAGATCTGGCCGATCGGCCCGGAAAATTGCGCAACCCGATGGTACTGCGATGCATCGATGACTACCTGGAGGGGCACCGGCTACCGGCAGACCTCGGCGAGCACGACGAGCTGGGCGCGCACGCAGTACTGCTCTGACTTACTGGCGCCTGGCGCGCCTTGCTAGAATCCCTGCGTGAGCAACACGCATAGAAAAGTCATGGTGGCCGTATCGGGCGGAGTCGATTCGGCCGTGGCCGCGCTGTTATTGCGCCGGCAGGGCTACGACGTTGAAGCCCTGCACATGACCAACTGGGAAGACGATGACGGCTATTGCACCGCCGCCGCGGACTTCCAGGATGCGCGCGTGGTTTGCCGCGAACTCGGGATCCCCCTGCACCGCGCCAACTTCAGCCAGGCCTATCGCGACCGGGTGTTCGCCGCTTTTCTCGACGAGTATCGCGCCGGACGCACGCCGAACCCGGACGTGTTGTGCAACCGGGAGATCAAGTTCGGCGTATTTCTCGAGCACGCCAGGCGCCTCGGCGCCCAGCGCATTGCCACCGGTCACTATGCCCGCGTCCAGTCCACCCCGCCGGCGAGGCTGCTGCGCGGGCTGGACAGCAACAAGGACCAGAGCTATTTCCTGCACGCGGTGCCGTCAGCTGCGCTGGCGCAGGTGCAGTTTCCGGTGGGCGAACTGCACAAGCAAGAGGTCCGCGAACTCGCCACCGCCGCCGGACTCCCGGTGCATAAAAAGCGCGACAGCACCGGCATCTGTTTCATCGGCGAGCGGCCGTTCCGGGCGTTCCTGCAGCAATACCTGACGGCCCCGGCCGGGCCGATGGAGACGCCGGCCGGTGAAGTCGTGGGTCGCCACGAAGGCCTGATGTACTACACGCGCGGACAGCGTCAGGGGCTCGGCATAGGCGGTCGCGCGGGGCGGGCGAATGGGGCCTGGTACGTGACCGGCAAGGACGCTGCGCGAAATGTCCTGCTGGTCGCGCAGGGTCGTGACGATCCGGGCCTGTGGGACAGGGAACTGGAAACGGAAGCAGCAACCTGGGTTAGCGCTGAACCGGAAGAGCTGGCGAGCGCGGGCACGCTGAGATGCTCGGCCAAGGCCCGCTATCGGCAGCGCGATGCTGCCTGCGCGGTGACAAAACTCGCCAGCGGGGGGCTCCACATCGCCTTCGCTGCGCCACAGTGGGCCATCACCGCCGGGCAATCGGCGGTGCTCTACCGGGGCGAGGAATGTCTCGGCGGCGCCGTGATCGCCCGGGCCGGGGTGCGGCAGGCCCCGTGGCAGTGCGCCGCCGCCGCTGCGGGCTGACGCGCCCCCCACACCGGCGGTTTTGCCGCCCCGCTCGGTAGCAGCCATGCCATCCGCTATAATCCCGCGCTCGCCGCAGCAGGGGTCGGCAAGCAAAACCACTACGGAGACAAACATGGCGCAAGCAGTGAATGCCAGGTCCACCCTGAACGTGGCTGGTACCGAGTACGAGATCTACCGCCTGGACAGCGTCACCGCTGGCCATGTGGCGAAACTGCCCTACTCCCTGAAGATCCTGCTGGAGAATCTGCTGCGCCACGCGGACGGCGGCGACGTGTCTGCGGACGATATCAACGCGCTGGCCAACTGGGATCCGCAGGCCGAACCCAGCCATGAAATCGCTTTTACGCCGGCGCGCGTGATCCTGCAGGACTTCACCGGCGTACCAGCCGTGGTCGACCTCGCCGCCATGCGCGATGCGGTAGTCAAGCTCGGCGGCAAGGCGGAGGCGATCAACCCATTGTCGCCGGCGGAGCTGGTGATTGACCACTCCATCCAGATCGACTCCTACGGCACCCCGGATTCCCTGTTGCGTAACAAGACCCTCGAGTTCGAGCGCAACCAGGAACGCTATCAGTTCCTGCGCTGGGGCCAGAATGCATTCAAGAATTTCGCTGTCGTGCCACCGGACACCGGCATCGTTCACCAGGTCAATCTCGAATACCTCGCCCGCGTAGTGTTTGACAGCGAACGCGACGGTCGCCGCATTGCCTACCCGGACACGGTGGTGGGTACCGACTCGCACACCACGATGATCAACGGCCTCGGTGTGCTCGGCTGGGGCGTGGGCGGCATCGAAGCGGAAGCGGCGATGCTCGGCCAGGCCATCACGATGCTGATTCCGCAGGTCATCGGCTTCCGTCTCAACGGCAAACTCCGCGAGGGGACGACGGCCACCGACCTGGTGTTGACGGTCACGGACATGCTCCGCGAGCATGGCGTCGTCGGCAAGTTCGTCGAGTTTTTCGGCGACGGCCTGGCTGAACTGCCGCTGGCCGATCGCGCCACGCTGGGCAACATGGCGCCGGAGTTCGGCAGCACCTGCGGCATCTTTCCCATCGACGACCAGACGATTCGCTACCTGCAACTGTCGGGCCGCGATGAAAAACAGGTTGCGCTGGTGGAGGCCTATGCGAAAGCTCAAGGCCTGTGGCGCGTGGATGGCCAACCGGATCCGCTGTACACGGACGTGCTGGAACTGGACCTCGGCGACGTGCAGCCGAGCCTCGCCGGGCCAAAGCGGCCGCAGGACAGGATCCTGCTCGCCGATGCGGCCAGCACCTACCGCGAACAGTCTGCCGAGTTGCTGAAGCGTGAGGCGCGGTCGGCCACCGTCACGCGACAGGGCGAAAGCTTCGAGCTCCGGGACGGCGCGGTGCTGATTGCGTCCATCACCAGCTGCACGAATACGTCGAATCCGTCGGTGATGGTCGGTGCCGGCTTGCTGGCCCGCAACGCTGTCGCAAAAGGTCTGCGCAGCCAGCCGTGGGTAAAGACCAGCCTCGCACCGGGCTCCAAGGTTGTCAGCAACTACCTCGAGAGTTCCGGCCTGATCGATGACCTGGACGCGCTCGGATTCAACATCGTGGGTTTTGGCTGCACCACCTGTATCGGCAACTCCGGGCCGCTGGACCCGAACATCGACTCGGCCGTGCGCGAAAACGATCTGCTCGGCTGCAGTGTGCTGTCGGGCAATCGCAACTTTGAAGGCCGGATTCATCCCCTCGTGCGCATGAACTACCTGGCCTCGCCGCCGCTGGTGGTGGCCTACGCGCTGGCAGGCAACCTCGATGTCGACGTGGTCAACGACCCCCTCGGCCATGACCCAGACGGCAGGCCCGTCTACCTGAAAGACATCTGGCCCAGCCAGGCGGAAATTCAGGAAATCGTGGTCGGCAACATCGACTCGACGATGTTCCGGGCCAGTTACACGACGGTATTCGAGGGCGACGAGAACTGGCGGGGGCTGGACACGCCCGGTGGTCAGAACTTCGAGTGGCAGCCGGATTCCACCTACGTGCGTAATCCACCCTACTTCGACGGCATGGGCAAGACGCCGCCGGCGGTTACAGACATCAAGGGCGCCCGGGTGCTGGCACTGCTCGGCGATTCCGTGACCACCGACCACATTTCTCCGGCCGGCTCCATTGCGAAGGACAGCCCCGCAGCGGCTTACCTGCAGGATCACGGTGTGGCCCCGGCCGACTTCAATTCCTACGGCTCACGCCGCGGCAACCATGAAGTCATGATGCGCGGCACCTTCGCGAATATTCGCCTGCGCAACCAGCTGGCACCGGGCACCGAGGGCGGCTGGACCCGCTACCAGCCAGGCGGCGAGCAGATGACGATTTACGACGCCGCGATGCGCTACAAAGACGCGGGCGTGCCACTGGTGGTGCTGGCCGGCACGGAATACGGCACGGGTTCATCCCGTGACTGGGCAGCCAAGGGCACCAAGCTGCTCGGCGTCCGCGCCGTAATTGCTGCCAGTTACGAACGCATCCACCGGTCTAACCTGATCGGAATGGGCGTCCTGCCGCTGCAATTCCGCGACGGTGAAAACGCCGCGACCCTCGGCCTGACCGGGGCCGAGTCTTTCGACGTCACCGGGCTGAACGGCGGCGATGCGCGCGAAGTCCGCGTGACGGCCACCGCCGAGGACGGCAACACCACGGAGTTTCAGGCGCGAGTGCGCATCGATACACCGAAAGAACGCGACTATTACGCCAACGGCGGCATTTTGAACTACGTGCTGCGCGAGCTTGCAGCCTGAAGGGCGGAGCCCGGCCTGCTGTCCCTACTAACTATCCCGACTTTATACTGGCGCAATTAATGAGCAAAGAGCCCCTGCATGCGTAATTTTCTCATCGTCTTTGTGGCAGCCGGTCTGGCCAGCTGCGTGACACCCGTGTCCATGCCCCAGGCACCTACCGTCAGCAGCCCTGCCGCGCAACAGTGTGTTGATAATTGCCAGACGGATTACGCGCAGTGCGAACGGCCCTGCGGCATGGGGCCTGGCCGGCGCCTGGCCGCTAGCCGAGGGCCTGGAGTTCTTCCCGGGCAACCTGGTAGTCCGGCGCCACGGTCAAAGCCTTTTCAAAAGCCGCCCTCGCCTGGTCCGTGTCGCCGGCATCCCGATGCAGCCGGGCGATAAACAGCCAGGTCTCCGCCTCACCCCAGACGGGCGCTTCCGGGTCGGGAGATTGCCAGTTCGGAAACAGTTCTGCCGCGAGCTTGAGCCTTTCCATGGCTTTTTCCTTGTCGCCGCCGAATATGGCCGGGCGAAAGATCAGGCTCTGGGCGTCCTGGAGCAACACCCGGGGATTGCCGGAACCGAGCTTCAGCGCCTGCTGCAGCGCCTTGTTGGCGGACGAGCCCCGCGCGGCTGCACGCAACATGTAGAACTGGGCACTATTGCCGTAGCAGCTGGCATGAAGCGCGTGGGCTTCGGCAAGATCCGGGCGGCGCTTTACCAGCCCTTTCAGCGTGTCGATACAACTGTTCAGGAACGCCTTGGCCTTCTTCTTCGACGTGCCCGCGAACTGAGATTGCCGATAGTCGACATAGGCGCGGTAATAATCTACCCAGTCTCCCTGGGCGTCATCCAGCTTTGCAGCAAATCCCGCCAGCGCATCACCGTTGCCCACCAACACGGCCTCGTCGATACCATCGCGTAATGCCGTCACTTGCGTGGTTTGCTGGTCCAGCGCCAGCACCTGCCCGCCAGCCAACAGCAGGATGCCCCACCAACGCGTTGTCCGTAACATCTCTGCGGTCACTCCAGTGCACTAGAATCCGTGGCGAAACTCTAACCGATCGAGGCCCCCGATTGATGATGGAACAGCCCATTGACCTGATTGACATTGGTGCGAACCTGACTCACGACAGTTTCGACCGCGACCGCGCCGAGGTGCTCGAACGCGCTGCCGCTGCAGGCGTGCGCCGAATCGTGGTCACCGGCACGACCGTAGCGGGCAGTCAGCAAGCCGCAGTGCTGGCTCGAAGTGCGTCCGGCCGCCTCTTTGCCACTGCCGGTGTGCACCCGCATCACGCGTCCGAGCTGGATGCGTCTGCCATCGCCGAGCTGGCGACCCTCGCCACCGATGACCTGGTGGTGGCGGTGGGTGAATGTGGCCTGGACTATTTTCGCGACTACTCCCCCCGGGACATCCAGTGCGAAGCCTTCGCCGCCCAGTTGGGCATTGCGGTGCAGACCGGCAAACCCATCTTTCTGCACCAGCGGGATGCGCACGCGGATTTCGTCCATATCCTGCGCCGACGCATCGATGCCATTCGCGGTGGTGTGGCCCACTGCTTCACGGGCGGCCCGGACGAAATGCACGAGTACCTGGACATGGGCCTGCACATCGGCATCACCGGCTGGATCTGCGACGAGCGTCGCGGCCAGCACTTGCACGATATCCAACGAACCCGCTTACCTGCGCCACATCCTGGATGCCACGGCTCGATGCATGGCTTGTGAACCGGCTGAGCTGGCGGCCGCGGCGACCCACAATACCGAACAGTTGTTCGGGCTGCCCTAGTCCGCCATCAATCGGCCAACCTGTGCCGCCACCGCTTCGCGCCGCAGCCGGTCCCAGGCTTCGCGCAGGCCCGGCGCCTCACCGTCATCACGATTCTTGCGCAGCTCGTCGATCAGCGTATCCAGCGGCACGACGTGTTCGGGCAAACCCTTGGTGAAACGCGCGCGCGGTGTAAAGCTGACAATGCCTTGCACGTCAACGCCCGGCAGCAAGCGCCGGACCGCCGCCACCCGGTCGAGCATCGCGTGCTGTGGATTGGCGAATGTGAATCGCCGCCGAGCCGCCAGTACCGTCCAGTCCTGCATCGCATTACTGCCGAACACGTGTCCTTCAACGTCGCGCAGGTCCAGCAGCATGACTCCGTCCGGCGTCAGCAGCGCATACTCGATGTGCAACTGGCCGTCTTCGCCGTCCGGCACGACGATACCCTCCAGCAGATCCAGGGCGGCAGCTCGCAGGCGCTGGCGCGGATCGCGGCGCCGCTGCCGACGCCACCACCAGAAGACTGCCAGCAACAGCGCTACGGCGGCGGCAGCACTGCCGAAAACGCGCGGGTCGCTGAGGGTAGCCTGCCAGTTCATTGCGACTCCGCCAGTGGCGTTGCAGCTAGAGGTGTGCCGCTAGGTCGGCGAGTTGGGCATCGATGGTTTCGAAACTCGACTCCCAGCCTAGCAACTCTGCCAGCTCGGGTGGGGACTCCACCGTAGTTCCCAGCAACGGTTCGACGATGGTGTCGAACTTCGCTGCGTGGGCCGTGGCCACGACGGCCCAGTGACCGCTGCGCCGCACTTCGTCGCTGAGCGTCCGATAGACGTGCAGCCCGGTAGCGGTGTGCGGACACCAGGCGACGTTGTGGCGCTGGAACTCATCACGAATGGTCGAGCGTATCGTTGCGTCGTCCACTGTATAGGCAGTGATTTCCCGCGCCACGGCGTCGGCATCCGCACCGACCAGGACTCGCAGGCGCTCCATGTTGCTCGGGTCGCCCACATCCATAGCCGAGGCCAGCGTGGCCACGCTGGGTCGCGGCGACCAGGTGCCGGAGCTGAGGAAATCCGGGATGGTCGTATTGGCATTGGTGGCAAATACGATGCGGTCGATGGGCAGGCCCATGCGCCGGGCCCACACGCAGGCGAAACCGTTGCCAAGATTGCCCGTCGGCACGATGAAACTGGTGGGCTTTCCCGTCTGCCGCCAGTAGGCCAGGCTCGCGCAGGCATAGTAGGCGGCCTGGGGCAGCAAGCGACCTACGTTAATGCTGTTGGCCGAGCACAGATTGTGACGCGCGTTGAGTGCCGGATCCGCAAAGGCGGCCTTCACGAGCCGCTGGCAGTCATCGAACTCGCCGCGCACCGCCAGCGACAGCACGTTCTCGCCCCAGCAGGTCAACTGGTGCTGCTGGCGCGGCGATACCCGACCTTCCGGGAACAACACGACGACTCGCAGGCCCGCGCGCCGGTGAAACGCCGCCGCTACCGCGCCGCCTGTATCACCCGATGTGGCTACGAGGATGGTAACGGGCGGCGTCGCGAATTTCCCGTGCGCAATGATGCGCGCCATCGTCGCCGCTAGAAACCGCGCACCCACGTCTTTGAAGGCCGCCGTGGGGCCGTGAAACATTTCCAGCACTGACAGCGGCTCGGCACCGGTCTCCAGGGGCCGCAGCGGCACTGGAAAATTCAGCGCATCGCGGCAGATATCGGCCAGTTCGTCCTCCAGGGACGTGCCGTCGAAGAAAGCTTGCAGGAGCTTCGTCGCGATGTCGGGGAATTCGTCCAGCCCGGCGAAATCGGCCGGCGAGAAATGCGGCAGGGAAGCCGGGACGTACAGTCCACCGTCCGGGGCGGTGCCACTCATGATGGCCTGCTCGAGCCTGACCGGGGGACCCTCGCGAGTGCTGAGAAATTCCACGATCAGCGACTCGCGCCGAGGTACGCCGCTAACCGCAGCAGGTCAGCGAAGACCCCCGCAGCGGTGACCGCCGGGCCGGCACCCGGACCCTGCACCACCAGCGGGTTGTCGCTATAGCGTCGCGACACGTAGCGCACGATATTGTCCGTCAGGTTCATGCGGGCAAACGGGTGCGCCACTGGCAAGGCTTCCAGTCGCACGGATGCGCCATGCTCCCGGCTGAGCCGACCCACATAGCGCAGCACCTGCCCGGCATCGGACGCCGCTTGCCAGCGCTCGCGCATGGCGGCGTCATGGGCAGGCAAGGCATCCAGGAATTCGTCGATGGTGCCGCTGCTCAGGTCGACCGGCACCAGGCTTTCCACGTCCAGGTCTTCCAGTTCGAGGCGCTGGCCCATTTCACGCGCCAGGATGATGAGCTTGCGCGCAACATCCATGCCCGACAGGTCGTCGCGCGGATCGGGTTCCGTGTAACCGCTGTCCCTGGCCTGGCGAACAATGGCCGAAAACGGCTCGCTGCCGTCATACACGTTGAACAGGTAGGCCAGGGTCCCGGAAAAAATCCCTTCGATACTGACAATGTCGTCGCCTGTCTGGCGCAAATCCCGCAGCGTATCGATGATAGGCAGCGCGGCACCCACGGTCGTCTCATAAAGAAAACGGGCGTTGTGCCTGCGTCGCACCGCATGCAGTTCGTCGTAGACCGCGAGGCTCCCGCTGGCGGCCTTTTTATTGGGTGTAACCACATGCACGCCCTGCCGGAACCAGTCGAGATATCGACCCGCGACATCATCGCTCGCACTGCAGTCAACCATCACCGCGTGCGGCAGGTGTTCGGCATTCACGTGGGCCGTAAAGCGCGCCCAGTCCAGGGCTTCGGCACCAGCCTTGAATTCCGCCCGCCAGTTCCCGAGGTCCACGGCAGGCTCGGCCAGCAACATCTGGCTGGAAGTCGCAATGCCCCGCACGCGGAAATCCAGGCCGAAGTTAGCCCGCAGGGCCTTCGCCTGCGCCGCCATCTGCTCCAGCAGCACCGCGCCCACGTTGCCTGGCCCGATGAGCCCCACCGACAGCGTCTCGGCCGACAGGTAGAACCCGGAGTGCGCGGCGCGCAGTGCGCGCGTCGCGTCGTCGGCGTCGACTACGGCCGATATATTGCGCTCGGAAGAGCCTTGGGCGATGGCACGCACGTTGATGCCGGCCCGCCCCAGGGTACTGAAGAACTTCGCCGCCAGGCCCGGCATTCCCGCCATCCCGTCGCCCACCACCGCGATGATGCTGCAATCGTGCTGGACCTCGACGCTCTGAACCTGGCCCTGCTCGAGTTCTGCGGCGAAGGCCCGCCGAACGACCTGCTCAACCGCCGCAGAATTGCGTTCGGGCACTGCAAAGCAGATGGAGTGCTCGGAACTCGCCTGGGAAATCAGGATCACGGAAATCCCGGACTCGCGAAGGGCGCCGAACAGCCGGTCCGCGGTGCCCGGCACGCCAATCATGCCGGCGCCTTCCAGGTTTACCAGTGAGACTCCGCCGATCGAGGTAATGCCCTTGATCTGGGTGCTGCTCTCGCCATCACCGCTGATGCACGATCCCGGCGCCTCGGGGTTGAAGGTATTGCGAATCCAGATCGGGATCGCGTGCTCGACTGCCGGCGCCATGGTCTGCGGGTGAATGACCTTGGCGCCGAAGTAGGCGAGTTCCATGGCCTCGTTGTAAGACAGCTGATGGATGACCGCTGCCTCCGGGACCCGGCTGGGGTCGGCGCTCAGCACGCCGTCGACATCGGTCCAGATGCTGATGCTGCCGGCCTTCAGCAGGGCGCCCACGATGGACGCAGAAAAATCGCTGCCGTTGCGGCCGAGGGTCGTGTGCAGGCCGGCGTCGTCCGACGCGATAAAACCGGTAATGACGCTAATGCCGTCGGCGGGCGCCGGAAAATGCTGCCTGGCATTGGCCTGCGAAGCCTCCCACAACACGGCTGGCCCCATCTCGCGCTGCTCTACCACGATCAGCCGGCGGGCATCCAGCCAGCGCACTTCGGTCGCACAGTCGCGGGCCGCAGCCTGGCGCCGCAGGTAAGCAGTCAGCAGACGAGACGACCAGAGCTCGCCGTATCCGGCTACCAGGTCCCGGCTGCGGTCGGCCGCCGAGCGCACCAGGGAAATAGCGTGCAGCACGTCGGACGCATCGCCGAGGTCGGCCCGGAAGGCATCGAGCACCTCGACCGCGGCCGGATCTTCGCCGAGGAGTTCGTCCACCGCTGCTGCATAGCGAGCCGAGATGGCTTCGAGGCCGGGCGCAATGTCATCCGGCCCCTGCTCTGCGGTGGTTACCAGCCCGAGCAGCCCATCGGTCATCCCGCCCATGGCTGATACCACCACGGCGATGGGCGCCGGACTGGCAGCCAGCAGGATATCGGCGACCTGCCGGAAACAGGCCGGGTCGGCAAGGCTAGAGCCGCCGAATTTGTGGACTTGCCAGTGATCCCTGCCCATTGCCCCGGACCGCTCTCCATTGAGTCGCGCGGGTCCCGGCCCGCAGCGCGCGCAAAGCGGGCAATGATAACCCCACGCGTGCTCGCATAGGAGCCCGACATTGCAATGCAGCCCCCGGCGGCGAATAATCTCCGGCCACTCAAGAGGTGCACATGCCAAAACTGTTCGTCGCGCCCACCGAGGACTCTCGCTCCCGGAAAGACCTGGAGCGGTCGGTCGTCCAATCAGTCGATCGGAAGACGGTGATTGGCAGCTTCAGCGACGCGACCTATCCTGAACTGATCGATATCGAGCGCCGCGGCCGCGGTTTTTACGCCTGGGGCCTGTCCAACCGTCCGGAATTCGTCGAGGCCTGGTTTCAGATGGGTCGCGGCGATTGCGTGCTGGTTGTCTACAACGGGAACTATCACCACTTCGCGAAAGTCATCGGTCGCTACAACAATGAAACCGCCGCCCGCGCCATCTGGGACACCGCCAGCGAAGAGCCGGCCCGCGAACTGCTGTTTTTCCTGTCGGAGCCGATACCGCTGTCACTGCCCTGTGACCAGCTCACGGACTATCTACCCGCAGAATACCCGGAGTTCCAGCGCGTGGATGACCAGGTCCTTGACCGAATCGAGGCGGATTTCACGACGGTGGATCGTTTTGTCCGCCGCCGGCTGCTGAACACGGGGGCCGGCGGGCCGATTCTCGACATGAGCGGCATCATTCAACTGACCGAGCGCGACCAGGAGAAACTTCAGTCCTTCAAGAACGCCAGCAGCAAGGAAGCCCGCAACCAGGTGGTCGAAGGCATTATCCGCCGCCGCGGCCACCCGGAGTTCCGCAAGCGCCTGCTGGCCGCATACGACTACAAGTGCGCGATCACCAGCTGTGATGCGCCCGATGCACTGGAAGCCGCTTACATCGTGCCGTACCGTGGCCGATTGACGAACGATCCCAGCAACGGCCTGCTCCTCCGGGCAGACCTCCACACGCTGTTCGATCTCGGCAAGATCGCGGTAGACACGCGCAATCTCACCGTCATCATCGCCGACGACATGCTCGACACGAACTACCGGATACTGGCCGGCCGCCCGCTGCGCTACCCTCAGGAGGAGTCTCAGCGCCCGAGCACCGACTCCCTGGATCTGCACCGGCGGCTCGCCGGCCTCTGACCACCACGGCCTTGCGCCCGGCGCCACCCCCGGCAACAATCCCGGCATGCACATGTCTGCGGAAGAATTCCTGCGCTGGCCCCGCAAGGCCATCACCCTGCTCGGCATGTCAGGGGTAGGCAAGACTCACCTGGCCAACCGCCTGCCGCAAAGCCGGTGGTTTCACTATTCCGGCGACTACCGCATCGGCACCAAGTACCTGGAAGAGCCGATCCTCGATAACATCAAGCAGCAGGCCATGCAGGTGGACTTCTTGCGGGACCTGCTGCGCAGCGATTCCATCTACATCGCCAGCAACATCACCGTGCACAATCTCGAGCCGGTTTCGAGTTTCCTGGGGAAGCTCGGCCGCCGCGACCGGGGCGGATTGTCCCTGGCTGAATTCAAGCGCAGGCAACACCTGCACGCACATGCCGAAGCAGCCGCGATGCACGACGTGGAAAGCTTCATTCGCAAATCGAACGAGATCTATGGATACGATCATTTCCTGAACGATGCCGGCGGCAGCATCGTGGAACTGGACGACGGGTCAGCGATGCAGACCTTGATCGATCACACGCTGATTCTTTACCTGCGCGCCGGGCAGGACATGGAAGAAGAACTGATCCGCCGCGCGGTCAGCAATCCGAAGCCGCTCTACTACCGGGAAGATTTTCTCGACGACCGGCTGGCGGTGTATCTGCGAGAACAGGAACTGGCGGGCCCGGATGACATCGATCCGGACAATTTCGTGAGCTGGATCTTTCCCGAGCTCGTCAGGCACCGCCGACCCCTGTACCAGGATGTGGCCGACGCCCATGGTTATACCATCGAAGTGCGCGACGCCGCGGCTATCGAGAACGAGGCCGATTTCCTCGGGCTGATCGCCGATGCGATCCTGCGCAAGGGCCGCAAGTGAGCGCCGCGGCGGAAAGCCGCTTCTACGACGTACTCGATCATTCCATGGCCTGTCGGGAAACTGGCACCGGGCAACCGGTGGTATTCCTGCATGGCAATCCCACCTCCAGTTACCTGTGGCGTCACGTCATGCCCGAGGTAGCCGGCCAGGCCCGCTGCCTGGCCCCGGACCTGATCGGCATGGGCGAGTCGCAGAAGCTGTCGCACCCGACCGCATCGAGCTACCGCTTTGCCGAGCATCGAAGCTTTCTCGACGCGTTGCTCGACCAGCTCGACCTCGGCGATGCGGTCACCCTGGTCCTGCATGACTGGGGATCGGCACTGGGCTTTGACTGGGCCCGGCGCCACCCGAAGCGCGTCCGGGGCCTGGTGTATATGGAAGCCCTGGTGCGCCCGCTGGCCTGGGCCGAGTGGCCGGAGGCAGGTCGCAGCCTCTTCCAGGCCTTCCGCAGCGCGGCCGGAGAAAACCTGATTCTCGAGAAAAACACCTTCGTCGAACGAGTGCTGACCGGGTCCATCATGCGCGAGTTGAGCGACGAGGAAATGACCGCCTACCGGGCTCCATTTGCGACGCCCGGCGAAGACCGCCGCCCGACCCTGAGCTGGCCGCGCGAACTCCCGATTGACGGCGAACCGGCAGATGTTGTGGCCATTGTCAGCGAGTACGCCGCGTGGCTGGCCCGTTGCGAGATTCCAAAACTGTTCATCAATGCAAAACCAGGCGCAATCCTGACCGGGGCACAGCGGGAGTTCTGTCGCACGTGGCCCAATCAGAGCGAGGTAACCGTGCGCGGCATCCACTTCATCCAGGAAGACTCCGGCCCGGAAATTGGCATGGCGATTGCCGACTGGCTGCGTCGGCTGGCCTGATTCCATGGGCTGGTACGCCGACCGTGTCCTGCCCGCGCTGGTGGCGCGCGGCATGGAAAACAAGCAGATGGCCAAGTACCGGCCGCTGGTGCCGCCCCTGGCGACCGGGCGCGTGCTCGAGGTGGGCATAGGGCCCGGTCTCAATCTCGAACACTACGGCGAAGATGTGACCCACGTCTTCGGGCTGGATCCGGCGGGGCAACTGCTGGAGAAAACGGCCGAGCGCGCTGAGCGCGTACCATTTTCCGTCGACCTGATCGAGGCCGGTGCCGAGGCGATCCCGCTGGAAAACGACAGTGTCGATACCGTCGTGACCACGTGGACCCTGTGCTCGATCCCGGAACTGGAAACGGCGCTGCTGGAGCTGCGCCGCGTGCTCAAGCCGTCGGGCCGCCTGCTCTTTCTCGAGCACGGCCGCGCGCCGGATGCGAGTGTCGCCAGGTGGCAGGATCGGCTGACACACCTCAGCCGACCGCTGCTGGGGTGCTCACTGAACCGTCCTATGGATCAACTCATCGACGCAGCAGGGTTCCGCATGTCCGAGCTGCGCAAGGAATACTTCGACGGGCCCCGGTTTATCTCCTATCACTACGTTGGACAAGCCCGGCCACGTTAGGTACCGTCCGCCGCTCACCTGAAGCGAGACCTGCCATGTCCATCAAGATTCTGTCCGTCGCGGTCGCCGTCGTGCTCGGCACCGGTTTATACGCACCCATTGTCGATGCCCAGCAGGAGCGCGACGCGATCGAGGTTATACGCTCGCAGATCGCCACGGATCGTCAGGCACTGGTAGCGGAGAACATGAATCTAAGCGAGGCGGAAAGCGAGAAATTCTGGCCGGTCTACCGGGATTTTCAATACGATCGGGCGCCGCTGATCGATCTCCGCCTGGAAAACATCAAGGCCTTCCGAGACAACTACGCAACGATGACGGACGAGCAAGCCAAAAGCATCGTTGACTCTGTCGTGAAATACGAAGACGACATGTTGAAACTCCAGCGCAAGTACATCAAGGAGTTTCGCGAGGTGCTGCCGGAACGAAAGGTGATGCGCTACCTGCAAATCGAGCGCAAGCTCGACGCCGTGATCGACTTCGATCTCGCCCGGGTGATTCCGCTGACGGAAGCCCAGCCACAATAAGCCGGGCGCACGGTCTGGCTACCCGGCCGTGAGGTCATTCATCTGACGGAGACCACCGGCCCGTCCCTGTCATGACCGACAGGCATCGGCTAGACTGAAACTCTCCCATTAACAAGAAAACCGCGCAGACGGGCGCCCAGGCCATGACAAAAAACAACCCTCGGCCGCTTGACGGCATTCGCGTCATTGAGGTCGGTCAGCTGCTGGCCGGACCATTCACCGGCACCATGCTCGGCCCGAAGTCATCAAGGTGGAAACACCAGGTGACGGCGACCCGATACGCAAGTGGCGAATCATGAAAGACGGCATGGCCCTGTGGTGGCACAGCCTGGCCCGCAACAAAAAGTGCGTCACCGCTAACCTGCGCACGGACGAAGGCCGTGACCTCGTGCGCCGGCTGGCCGAAACCGCGGACGTGATTGTCGAAAACTTCCGCCCCGGCACCATGGAGAAATGGGGTCTTGGCCCCGACGTGCTGCGGGCCGCAAACCCCGGACTGATTTACGCGCGGATTTCCGGTTACGGGCAAACGGGGCCCTATGCCTCGAAACCCGGTTTCGCCTCTGTCTGCGAAGGCTTTGGCGGTTTCCGCTACGTAAACGGCTACCCGGGCGAAGCGCCGGTGCGGCCGAACCTCAGCATTGGCGATACCCTGGCGGGCATCCACTCGGTCATCGGCATCCTGCTGGCCGTGGTCAATCGCGCCCGCGACCCGGAGCAAAAGGGCCAGGTCATCGACTCGGCCATTTACGAGGCCGTGTACAACCTGCTGGAAGGCGTGGTACCGGAGTACGACGGCGCCGGTGTGATCCGCGAGCCGTCCGGTTCCACCATCACCGGCATCGTGCCGACCAATACCTACCGCTGCAAGGACGGCAAGTTCGTCATCATCGGCGGCAACGGCGACTCGATTTTCAAGCGGCTTTGCCACGCCATGGGGCGGGATGACCTCGGCGAGGACCCGCGCCTTGCCGACAACGCCGGCCGGGTGGAGCACGAAAAGGAACTCGACGACGCGATCCTGGCCTGGACCGAAACTCTGACCTCCGATGAACTGCTCGCGGCACTGGAAGAAGCGCGGGTGCCCGGCGGCCCAATCTACAGCGTGGTAGACATGCTCGACGATCCGCAGTACCAGGCCCGCGAGATGTTTGAAACCGTGCAGATCAACGGTGAAGACCTGAAGATTCCCGCCATCGTGCCGAAGCTGAGCGACACGCCTGGGCGCACCGACTGGCCCGGTCCGGACGTTGGCGCACACAACGACGAGGTGCTCGGCGGCGTGCTCGGCCTGTCGTCAGACGAGCTCGCCGATTTGCGCGCGCGCGGGATCATTTAGGCCGGGGACAAGTGGCTGGGGGACATTCTGCGGCAGCCGCTGAATGTGCCCTGTCCCCCGTCAGGCCGCAGCGGCCCCGACATCACTCGCCGAGCCGGTAGCCGTCAGCGCATAATTCCAGATTCTGTCCTGCAGTGCGCCGTCCCGGCTCGCTGGCGACGGCTCCTTGTGCGCCATGTGCTCCCAGTACTGGCCGGTATCGCCGGCAACCTCCGGCACACTGGCAAGATATACGTAGGTTCGCGTTGCCCGGTCAGCCGACTGCAGCAACGGCCAGAACAGCTTCACCCCGAGCTTCCAGATACCGCGCATGTGCCGGTGAATGTTCGTGCGAATGAAATAACCGGGTGACACCGTGTAGACATCGACACCCGAGCCTTGCAGTTCCTCAGCAAGCCGGAAAGACGCCGCGGCCAGCGAAAATTTCGACCGCGCGTAGGCCTGGAAGCCCTTGTTGTGATTCACTCCGCGCCAGCCTTGCCGGTTGTCGATGTCGTCGAAATCCAGGGTCTTGACCATCTTGTGCGCATCGGAGGAGATGTTGATAACCCGCGACGGCGCGCTGGCCTTCAGCTTGTCCTGCAGCAGATGGCAGATGAGGAATGGCCCCAGGAAGTTCGTCGCCATGGTCATTTCGAAGCCGTTCACGCTTTCGCGCCGAACGGTCTCCGTGATACCAGCATTGTTGATCAGCACGTCGACCCGGTCGTAGGCCGAGTCCACGTGCTGGCACATGCGCGAGACTTGCGTGAAGTCCGTCACGTCGCAATCGATGAACTCCACTGCGTGATTACCCGTCGTGCGAATGATTTCGTCGCGACCGTCTTCACCGTTCGGCACGTCGAAGTCCACGAGAATCAGCCGCGCGCCGAGCTCCGCCAGCCGGCGGGCCGCAATACGACCCATGCCGCTGGCCGTGCCGGTGATCAGCACTGTCTTGCCCCGCATATCGCAGCCAATCTCGTCGATTGTTGCTTCGCCCATCAGCCCCCCTGTTCCAGTATTGCCGGATCCATGCCTATGCTGCGCATCTGTTCGTCGATCACTAGCCGGGTGATGCTCTCGTAATGGTTCAGATGCGCGAATTCTTCCATGGTTTCGATGGCCGTTTCGCGGGCGTTGCCTGGCATCCTGGCGAGCAGTGCCCGGGCCTCTTCGTCCCACAGCATGGTGAAAATCTCGGCGTGCTCCCCTGCGGCCTTTTTCTTTTCCGCCGCGCGCTTGCGCTTCCGCCAGTAAGGCGAATCCGCCGGCCGCGTGGCCTCGTAGATGGCCCGCGTATCGGGGGTTTCGCCGAGAATGCTGAGGGGCGTTCCGGTCCACCGCATCGGCACGATGACGAACATCTCTTCGGGCTTCAGCCGGTTGTTCATTCGCCCGCCGATGTCGCCGGGCGCAAGCACCACGTTGTCGGAGTACCAGGGCGTCGCAAACAGTTCGCTGCAGAATGATGTACCGGCCGCGCCGTGGGGCGGCGTGCCATCCACCACCGAGCGCGCGCCGCCGATAAAATTTGCCCAGTAGGGCGTACACACGACGACAATCCAGTTGACCTCAACGCCAGCCGGCACCCGGTCCAGGGGTGCTGCGCCAATGGCCCGCACGAGTCCCTGGGGCAACACATACTCGCCGCTCTTCGCCGCCGCGGCGCCTTCGTCGGTGATTGCAGGGATGTGCTTCGCCAGGTACTGGCCCGTCCGGGTATCCGGCGTGCCTTCATCGAAACCGGCCGTGTACGCACCGGTAATGCAGTCGTGGTGCTCGCGATCCACGTGCACGATCTCACCGTCGTCCATGGCGTGGCGAACGATGGCACACGGATCCACCTTGATGGCCTGGTAGGCGGCAGGCACTTCGTCGTGGAACAGGCTGATAGCCACCGGGTGCCCGCGGACCTTACCGTACATCACGTCGTGCAGCGCCTTCAGGTCAGTTGCTGCTGCCATCGCCGTCTCCCTGTTTGCATTGCAGCCGAAGATAATATACGTGAATTCATGTCCGTCGGGCGGCGTGTGCACGAAGAACTATTGCCCCGGGCCACCGACTGCGTACAGGATCTGGTGGTCGGCTTTTCGCCGGCAGAAATCGCCGCGATGACCCAGTTGCTCGGCCGCGTGCCCGAGAACGCGGAAGTCGCCGGCAAGCACATCGAGACCAGGCTGGAGACCGGATCGTGAGCGAAGCCGCATTGAAGCGCGCGGGCGCATTGACTACCGGACCCTTTGACTCGCTGCGGGATTTCGCCAGTGCGCTGGAATCCCGCGGCAGGCTGTTGCGGGTCGCCGAGATGGACCAGGACCGTTTCGAGGCCACCGGCTTCTGCTATCGCCTGATCGAGGAATACGGGTACGACGATGCCCCGGCATTCCTGGTCGAACGCATCAAGATTGACGGCGAGTGGCAGCAAGGGCCCGTGCTCGGCAACATCTACGGCGGCTGGCTCGGCGAGGCCCTGGCCCTCGGCGTCCAGGATCCGGGCAGCAGTTCACGCGAAATCTACCGGCGAACCTTTGCGCATCTCGACGCGCTCCTCGACAACGACGGGCGCTGGCCGACCATCGAACCGATCGAGGTCGCCCCCGCACAGGCACCGTGCAAGAACAACATCCAGACCGGGGATGCGGTGAACATCCTGCAGTTTCCGTGGATTCAGACCAACCCCGCGGACGCCGGCCGCTACATCACGGCGGCCAGCGTGTTCATCGAAGATCCGGACATGGGACGCAACGTCGGCACTTACCGCTGCCAGGTCAAAAACGGCCGGCGCATCGGCGTGAATGCCGAGATCGGTCAGCACGCGTGGAGCTTCCTGATGCGCGTGAAAAAGCGCGGGGAGAAGCGCGTGCCGGCGGCCGTAGTCATGGGTGCAGATCCGCTGATCTTCGCCCTGAGCACGTCCAAGATCGCAAGCCTCGGCGAAGACGAACTGCAGATCGCCGGCGGACTGCGCGGCCGGCCGGTGGAACTGGTGAAGTGCGAGACCAGCGGCATACACGTGCCTGCCCACGCCGAGATCGTACTCGAGGGTGAAATCTCCGTCGACCAGATGGAAGAAGAAGGCCCTTACGGGGAAACCTACGGCTACATGGG
>CAMYJV010000069.1 GCA_947258805.1 uncultured Gammaproteobacteria bacterium
CCGCTGGCCGAGGAGAGTGGGCTTATCCTGCCGCTCGGTGAGTTCGTGCTCGAGGAGGCGAGCCGCCAGAGCAGGCAATGGAGCCAGGCGGATCGCAAGGTCGTGCCGATCGCGGTCAATTTTTCCGGCCATCAGTTCAGCAAAAAGGGACTACTGGAGAGCATGATGACGACCCTCGCCGGCTACAGCATCGGTGAGGGTGAGATTGAGATCGAACTGACGGAAACCGTGGCGATGGATCAATGTGTCGGGATAGGGCTTGTGCTGCAGGAGCTGCACGATATTGGCATCCGTACTGCGATCGATGATTTTGGTACCGGCCACTCGTCGCTGAACAATCTACGCCAGTTTCAGTTTCACACGCTGAAGATCGATCGCAGCTTTGTCGCCGACCTGGACCACAATCCCAGTGCACGATCGCTCATCCGCGGCATCATCGGCATGGGGCATGCGTTGGGTATGCAGGTGGTCGCCGAAGGCGTAGAGCAGGATCAACAGCTCGATTACCTGCGCGAACAGGGCTGTGACCTGATCCAGGGTTACCTAACGGGCAGGCCAACGAGCGGCAAATGCATTGCGGATATGCTGCAAACGGCTGCCGCGTAGCAAGGATGTGCGACAGGTGTGATGTTCGATTGCGGGCTTCTGTTAGACACGATCTAGACACGGTGCCTTTGTAAGCTATTGAAAAAAAGAGAAACACCGAAGGTTCGAATCCCTCCCTCTCCGCCAAATATTTGATAGTGACCACTGACATTGTTCGGCAGGTGATCTTCCGTGTAGCCGCAATGTAGACAGATTGCACTCACTTCTGAGCCTGTGCTGATCAGTGAGTCGACCAGCTGTCCCGGTTACTGTCCCGGTTACGGCTGTAGCCGGAGCCGCTCGGTACGTCAGCTATTCAACTTTGCACCAAATCTCAAAAGCAGACCGTCTTGTTGTGCGGTGCAATAGCCCGGACTCGACCCTCTGCCGCCACTCAGGCCATGCCAGGTGAGCGTCAGGTCTGTAGCAATAGCGGCAGCCTCATATTGCCAATCAGCTGTTATTCCGCAAACGGCAGCAGCCTGATTTTGAATCAATAAAAACGACAAGTGAGTCTTTAATCTCGTGATGCATTGGGGACATCCAAGTCCCCAAAACGGACTCAATCTTCGACTTTCAGCTGGTTGCGCTCCGTTGGCGTCAGCGCGATGGATGGCGGTAAAAGTGGCAGGATGCGCCGGATTTTACCGGTTGCGACCGGGTAAATCCGGAATGCATTTTTCGGACAGCAATACGCACGGCTCCTCCAATATTCTCGCGGTTTCTTCACGATGAGGAAAATATCCGCCTTCTAGGAAGATACAGTCCGCCCGGCGGAGATTGTCGCTGCCGTAGCGAGCGAAGTTGCTGCAGGTCCCCGTTAATCAGGGGGACCTTGTGGAAACGTTTTCCAGATGCGGATGTGTTGTGAATCTAGCCGCCACGGTCATCCTCATCGGTGGCCGCGAAAGGCACGTGCAGATTGGGGTGGTTGATCGGCATATCAAGGTACGCCTTGCGGGTTTCCTCCGACGAGAAAAAGATGGTCAGGTTGCCATCCACCAGCGATGGATGATCCGTGGTGTCCTTGATGTGTTCGCCGGTCATGGGGTCGGTGGTGTCGACACGATACTCCGGTTCGTGCAGTCGCCGACTCTGTGCGCGATCGCGCGGCAGCGCATCCGTCGCTACCCAGTTGGCAAACTCGAATTTGATGGTGGATGGTTTACGAGAAAGCGAAGTCTTTAACATGATGATTCACTCCAGATCATCGCCCGCCGCCTGTAAGAAGGCGCGTTATGCGCCGTTCCCTGCGGATGCTCTATCCGTTGTCCAGGCGGGCTGGTTCTGGGCGCCGGATGTGGCGATGGTTGAAAAATCACGTTAGGCCTTTACCTGGCAGATAGCTCATCAGAATAACTGATAAGGAAGAACGACCTTCAGCGCGACAATTGGCCGCAGAGGCGCTATGGCGCTACATCTGCCAAGCCAAAGCACTACCAAAGCGCATGACGGTCAACGCACCAATACCTGCGAATCGTGTGGGGGATATCGCTCATGGTCATTAAGCAATTTGTGCTTAACGGTCTCGTTCCTGCGGTTAGCTCGCTTTCGAGCAAGGCTTCTGGGGCCGGAAGGTCAATCTAAAGCATTAGGGCATCACGTTTATCTGGCGCATTATGGGAGGCCACGGAGCGGCGATTCTGGCGCATGATTCCGTGATCGTGGACAACTCGGCGCAGATACTTTTCTTCGACATCGATCTGTTCCAGTTTCCCGGAGGTTTGCGTGCAAGACGCACCTCCTTTCTTGCCCAGGCCTGGAGTGTGCACCGATGAAGTTGGCCTTTCCGAATCCATGCCGCAGCTTCGATGAGAGCGGTAACCGCGTCCGCTTCTGGGGCTATGACCGCGCGATCGAGGTTTCTTTCTTTGTGGAAGCGGCGGTCCTCACGAAGCTCTGTCCTGGCGTGGGGTCACCCGAGACAGGATACCTGGAGGCATTCGATGAGGTGCGGAGCCGAATCTATGAGGTTGCGGACGAGGTCTATGGACGCGGCGGCAAAGGTCAGGGAGCCTATGCCTACGTTTTGTCCATGGTGGACTTTTGAAGCCTTGGCATCATCGGGGGCCGGCAGATGCGGACAACACATAGGCAGACACGATCGCTCGCACCAACAGCGGCATATTCGGACAGGCGCGATCGACAATCTAATTGAAACGGTCTGTCGTTTGCCAGACGCTTTCGTAAAAGCATCGGACGGCATGGCCATGGTCTCCTTTAGCTAATCGGCTGATGACCTTGCGGCGAAGTCAATCCGCCGCCGTCCACTTGCGCCACTTTCGATATATCGGCGGGGAATGTTGACCTGCCACCTAACTCGCGGGCGTGTGCCAGGTCGCATTCAGTCGTTGGTCGAATGTTATGGAGAACATCTTGGGGTCAGCTTGGAAGATGGTTAAATCGAATCTGTTCGAACATTTGAGCCGGATCGCAAAGCACCTGGCGAGTCCGCGTCTTGGCGCACGCAGGGCGCCGGGGCCGTCGTTCAACGATGAGCCGCCGCTGCGGGCAGAGTTGTTCAGCAGCGATCAGATGGAGCAGCACGGCAAGCGCCTCGCCTCCGTCCACCGATTGCTGCCGGGGCAGGTGCCTGACCACCTGCTCCCGAGGCTGACCGCGAACGCGGGTGTGCTGACCCGGACCTGCGACCAGTTGACCAAGGCAGTGGTCGCCCGGCGCCGTATCACGCCCGCCGCGGAATGGCTGCTCGACAACTTCTATCTTGTTGAAGAACAGATCCGCACAGCCAGGCGGCACCTGCCCAAGGGGTACAGCCGGGAACTGCCAGCGCTTTCCGACGGCGCTTCCGCCGGTTTGCCGCGCGTCTATGACATAGCCCTGGAGACCATCGCCCACGGTGACGGACAGGTCGACCCCGACAGTCTCAGCCGCTTCGTTGCTGCCTACCAGACACTCGCTCCGCTGCGACTCGGCGAATTATGGGCCATTCCTATCATGCTGCGTCTCGCGCTGATCGAGAATCTGCGACGCGTCGCTTCGCGTATTGCCGCCGGCAGTACCGACCGTGATCTGGCTGTCACCTGGGCGGACAAGCTGACGGAGACCGCCCGCCGGGACCCGAAGAGCCTGATCCTGGTGATCGCCGACATGGCGCGATCGCATCCTCCCATGACCACGCCGTTCGTATCGGAACTGACGCGCCGCCTGCAGGGTCAGGGGCCGGCCCTGGCCTTTCCCTTGACCTGGATCGAACAGCGCCTGGCCGAGTCGGGTCTGAGCATCGAGCAACTGGTAGGGTCGGGTAACCGGGAGCAGGCTGCCGACCAAGTCTCCATCAGCAACAGCATCGGCAGTCTGCGTCTGCTCGGCACGATGGACTGGCGCGAGTTCGTCGAGGGCATGAGCCTGGTCGAAACGACGCTGGGCACAGATCCGGGTAGGGCTTACGCCGCGATGGATTTTGCCAGCCGCGACCGTTATCGCCACGTGGTCGAAGAGGTCGCGAAGGCCGGTGGGATGTTCGAGGAGGCCGTGGCGAGCCATGCCATCGAGCTGGCGCGAACCGGGGCGGCACGGCACGGCGCCGACGACAGGAAGGCGCACGTCGGCTACTACCTGATCGATTATGGCCGGGCCGAGCTGGAAAGCGTCGCGGGCGTGCGCCTAGCGGCGGCTGCTGCGGTGCGGCGTATGGTGAGCCGATCACCGCTGCTGTTGTATCTGGGCGCGATCACCCTGATCACCATACTCCTGGCCACGGGCCTGCTGGCAGAGGCGCGCATGGACGGTGCAGCCGACTGGGCACTGGTACCGCTGGGCATCATCGCATTGTTGGTCACCAGCCAGCTCGCAGTGGCTCTGGTGAACGGCTTGGTGACTTTGCTGGCGTCGCCCCATCCGCTGCCACGTATGGACTTTTCCACGGGCATACCTGTGCAATCGCGGACCCTGGTGGTAGTCCCAAGCATGCTCACCGGTCCGAGCGACGTCGAGAGCCTGGTGGAAGCACTGGAAGTCAGGTTTTTGGCCAATCGCGATACCAACCTGCACTTCGGGCTGTTGACCGACTTCGCCGACGCGGCCGAGGAAGCGCTGGCTACGGATGCACCGTTGCTGGAGCTTGCGCAGGGGCGAATCGAAGCGTTGAACGCGCAATACGCGGACGGCGACAACGATGTTTTTTACCTGTTCCATCGACCGCGCCGCTGGAACTCGCACGACCGAATCTGGATGGGGTACGAGCGCAAACGCGGCAAGCTGGCGGACCTGAACCGGCTGTTGCGCGAGAGCAGGCGCGACGGCTTTTCTCTGGTCGTCGGAGCGACCGAGATATTGGCCGGCGTGAAATACGTGATCACCCTGGACACGGATACACAACTGCCACGTGATGCCGCGCGCCAGTTTGTCGCGACCATGGCGCACCCCCTGAACCGTCCGGTCTACGACGCGGTGCTGCAGCGTGTTCGTGTGGGCTACGGCATCCTGCAACCGCGTGTCAGCGTGAGCCTGCCCGGCAGCAGTCAGTCACGCTATGCGCGCCTGCACGGCGGTGAGCCGGGCATAGACCCGTACACGCGCGCTGTCTCTGACGTCTACCAGGACGCGTTTCAGGAAGGCTCGTTCATCGGCAAGGGCATCTATGATGTCGATGCTTTCGAGCAGTCGTTAAAAGGACGTTTTCCCGACAACCGGATCCTCAGTCATGACCTTCTGGAAGGCTGTTATGCGCGCGCCGGACTGTTGAGCGACGTGCAGTTGTACGAGGAGTACCCGGCCCGTTACGGCGCCGATGTTAAACGGCGCTACCGCTGGATACGCGGTGACTGGCAACTCGCCGGCTGGCTATTGCCGCGGGCACCTGGTCCTGGGGGGCGGCGCGTGGACAATCCGCTGTCGGCATTGTCGCGCTGGAAGCTTTTCGACAATCTGCGCCGCAGCCTGGTACCGGCGGCGTTGACCTTGCTGTTGCTGCTGGGCTGGACAGTGTTTTCATCGCCCTGGTTCTGGACCCTGGTGGTGCTCGGCATTTTGCTGATTCCCCCGCTGCTGGCCACCCTGCCGGATGTTTTGCGAAAACCGGCCGACATGCAGCTGGGTCAGCATTTTGCCGCCGTGGCCAGTGCCGCCGGCCAGCGTGCCATCCAGGCTGTGTTTTTCCTGGTGACGCTACCGCATGAAGCGTTCTACAGTATGGACGCGATCCTGCGCACGCTTGCTCGCCTGCTGGTGACGCAACAACGCCTGCTGGAATGGACTCCGTCCGACGCCCAGGGACGGGCTAGTGTCGCGGGAGGCAGGACGCCGGGAGCGACCGATGTTAAGGGAAGGCATCGCAGCAACGACCTGGCAGCCTCGTTCCGCGACATGGGATTTGCCCCCATGATCGCCATTGGCACGGCCATCTTTCTGCTGGCGACCAATCCGGCCGCGCTTATCGTGGCGGGTCCGTTTCTCGTCCTGTGGCTTGCGTCACCTGTCATCACCTGGTGGATCAGTCTGCCGCTGGCCGATCGCGAAGCACGGTTGACCACCGAGCAGACCCGCTTCCTTGCCAGGATCGCGCGCAAGACCTGGGCGTTTTTCGATACCTTCGTCGGCCCGGAAGACCATTGGTTGCCGCCGGACAACTACCAGGAGGACCGCGATGCAGCGTTGGCCCATCGCACCTCGCCGACCAACATGGGGCTGGCATTGCTCGCCAATCTGTCCGCCCACGACTTCGGCTACATCCCGGCCGGGCAGCTGGTCGAACGCACGGCCCATACCTTTGAAACGATGGCAGGGCTGGAGCGCCACCGGGGTCATTTCTACAACTGGTACGACACGCAAACGCTGCAGCCGCTGCACCCGATATACGTCTCGACGGTCGACAGCGGCAACCTGGCGGGCCATCTGTTGACCCTGCGCCCGGGCCTGACGGCGCTGCTCGATCGCCCGATCCTTGAGCCACGCTGGCTGGATGGCCTGCACGATACTCTGGAGATACTGGTGGACGAGGCGGGCGATACCGCCTCGACCGGGCTGACAGAATTCCGCGATATCCTTGAGGCCGGGCGCAAAGTGCTGCCCGCGACGCTTTCGGCGGCGCAGTGCCTGCTAGACGAACTGGCGCGGTCCGCCGAGGTGCTTGCCATTGATCTGGGTGCTGGGCCAGAGAGCCAAGCCGGCTGGTGGGCAGCGACGCTTAGCCGACAGTGCCTGGCCGCTCGCGACGAGTTGAGCTTTCTCGCGCCGTGGGCTGCGACAGCAGAGTCGTATGATCACCTCGAAATCCTGCCCTCGATCGATTCGATTCCGACGCTACGCGCGCTGGCCGGGTTGGATGTGGCGCTATCGACCGTGCTCGACGACCGGACCGAATCGGATATAGCGCCGGCGCAGGCGGTGAGGTTGGCCGAGCTGCGCCGGCAGATCGAACTCGGCAGCCAACGCGCCCAGACCCGGATCATGACCATCCAGGGCCTGGCCCTTCAGGCCGGCGAATTCGCGGATACGGAGTATGGCTTCCTGTACGACAGGCAATCGCGCCTGCTCTCCATCGGCTACAACGTCGACGAGCGGCGCCGTGACGCGAGTTATTACGACCTGCTGGCCTCGGAGGCCCGCTTGAGCGTTTTCGTCGCCATCGCCCAGGGGCAGCTGCCGCAGGAGAGCTGGTTTGCGCTCGGGCGCCTGCTGACCAGCGCCGGCGGTCAACCGATCCTGCTTTCCTGGAGCGGCTCGATGTTCGAGTACCTGATGCCGCAACTGGTGATGCCAACCTATGAGCACACACTGCTTGATCAGACCGCCAAGGCGGCTGTGGCGCGTCAGATCCAGTACGGCCAGCAGCGCGACGTGCCGTGGGGGATGTCCGAGTCAGGTTACAACACACTGGACGTGCACCTGAACTATCAGTACCGCGCGTTCGGTGTGCCGGGCCTGGGGCTGAAGCGCGGTCTGGTCGATGACATGGTGGTTGCGCCCTATGCCTCGGCACTCGCCCTTATGGTGACGCCGGAGGCGGCCTGTCTCAACCTGCAACGCCTTTCTGCCGCCGGGGCGGAAGGGCAGTTCGGCTTTCACGAAGCGATCGACTACACGCCGGCGCGCCAGCGTCGCGGCGAATCGCATGCACTGTTGCGCTCCTATATGGCCCATCACCAGGGCATGAGCCTACTTGCCCTTGCCTGGCTGCTGCTCGACCGACCGATGCAGAAGCGTTTCGCATCAGACCCGCTTTTGCAGGCGACGCTGCTTTTGTTGCAAGAGCGGATACCGAGGTCCTCCGCCTTGTATGTCCACAGTGCTGAAGTCAGCGCCATCGAGTCGGGCGCGCACAGCCCGCAGATACCGATACGCGTGCTGAGCAGTCCCGATACGCCGGTCCCCGAGGTGCAGCTGCTGTCCAATGGCCGTTACCACGTGATGCTCACCAACGCCGGTGGCGGTTACAGCCGCTGGAATGATCTGGCCGTGACGCGGTGGCGCGAAGACGGCACCCGAGATCCCTGGGGTACATTCTGCTACCTGCGCGATATATCCATTGAGGGCGAGAGCAGCGCGGCCTGGAACACCGCATATCAGCCCACTTTGCAGCGCGGGGAGGGTTATGAAGCAATCTTCTCGGAAGGTCGCGCGGAATACCGTCGTCGCGATGGCGATTACGATACCCATACCGAAATCGTTGTGTCTCCGGAAGACGACATCGAATTGCGCCGCGTGCGCATAACCAACCGCGCTGCCGCAAGCCGCACGATCGAGGTTACGAGTTATGCGGAGGTGGTGCTGGCGCCCGCTGCGGCAGACGCGCTGCATCCGGCCTTCAGTAATCTGTTCGTGCAAACCGAGATTGTCGAAACGCACCGGGCGATTCTGTGCGCGCGCCGCCCACGCTCGCGTGACGAGCCGGTGCCCTGGATGTTTCACCTGATGTCCGTGCACGATGCGAAGGTCCGTGAGTTTGCCTATGAGACCGACCGTGAGCGCTTCATCGGCCGCGGCCGCAGCGCCGCAGCGCCGCGGGCGATGGATGCCGGCGTGGCACTGTCTGCCACCCAGGGCTCGGTGCTGGACCCGGTGGCGGCTATCCGCAGTAAGATCACGCTTGAGCCGGATCAGTCGGTCAGCGTGGACCTGGTTTACGGCGTCGGCGACAGCCGAGACGCGGTCCTTGGCCTGATCGAAAAATACCGGGATCAGCGCCTCGCCGACCGTGTTTTCGAGTTGGCCTGGACCCACGCACAGGTGGTGCTGCGCCAGATCAACGCAACGGAAGCAGACGCGCAACTGTATGGGCGCCTGGCCAACTCGGTGATCTTCGCCAATGCTGCGCTGCGCGCCGAAACCAGTGTTCTCATGCGTAACCGGCGCGGACAATCCGGGCTATGGGGCTATGCCATATCGGGTGACCTGCCTATCGTCCTGTTGCGCATCGGTGACCTGGTGAATATCGAACTGGTGCGCCAGCTTATTCAGGCCCATGCTTACTGGCGCCTGAAGGGATTGGCAGTCGACCTGGTGATCTGGAACGAGGATCGTGCCGGTTACCGGCAGGTGCTTCAGGACCAGATCCTGGGGCTGGTCGCCGTTGGCCTGGAGGCCCAGGTGATAGACCGACCGGGCGGCATCTTCGTACGCTCGGCAGAGCAGATCTCCGAGGAAGACCGAACGCTGTTCCAGACGGTCGCCCGCGTCATCCTCAGTGATAACCGGGGGACCCTGGCGGAACAGATCGATCGCGCCGGTCCGCCGCGCGTGCGTTTGCCGCGGCTGGTTCCCGACAAGCCCCGCCAGGCAGATGTGCCCGCCGACTTCGAACCGCCACCGCGAAATCTGATCCTGTTCAATGGCGTCGGCGGCTTCACCCCGGACGGGCGTGAGTATGTCATCACCACAATGTCGGGCCAGACAACGCCCGCGCCCTGGGTGAACGTCCTGGCCAATGCCCAATTCGGCAGCGTCATCTCAGAGAGCGGCCAAGCCTACACCTGGGGCGAGAACGCCCACGAGTTCCGACTCACACCCTGGCACAACGACCCGGTATCCGATGCCAGTGGCGAGGCCTTTTATCTGCGCGATGAGGAGAGCGGCCAGTTCTGGTCGCCCACGCCTTTACCCAGGCGCGGCGCGGCGCCATACGTCAGCCGACACGGCTTTGGTTACAGCGTGTTCGAACATGCCGAAGGTGGCATCCAATCGGAGTTGTGGGTCTATGTGGCTCAGGACGCGGCGGTCAAGTTTTCCGTACTCAAAGTGCGCAACTCGTCCGGTCGGCCGCGCCGGCTTTCCGCGACCGGCTATGTGGAATGGGTGCTCGGCGATCTGAGGCCGAAGTCGGCCATGCATGTGACCAGCGAAGTCGATCCCTACAGCGGTGCGATCTATGCGCGCAACCGCTACAACACCGAGTTTCCCGACCGGGTCGCCTTCTTCGACGTGGATGAAACTAGCCGGACCGTTACCTGCGACCGCGCTGAATTCATTGGCCGCAACGGCAGCCTGGAACATCCGGCGGCGATGCTGCGTACCCACCTGTCAGGGCGCCTGGGCAGCGGACTCGACCCCTGTGCCGCGATCCAGGTGAGCTTTGATCTGGCGGACGGGCAGCAACGCGAGATCACCTTCCGGCTCGGCGTGGGCGGAATGCCGGGCGGCGACGATGCCCATCAGCTGGTGCATCGACTGCGTGGCGCCGATGCCGCGCGGCGGGCGCTGGAGGCGGTCTGGCATTACTGGAACCACACCCTCGGCGCAGTGCAGGTCGAGACGCCCGACCAGTCGCTGAATGTGCTGGCAAACGGCTGGCTGCTTTACCAGACTTTGGCCTGCCGGCTTTGGGCGCGCAGCGGCTACTACCAGTCGGGCGGCGCCTTCGGTTTCCGCGACCAGTTGCAGGACGCCATGGCGCTGGTGCACTGCGAGCCGCGCCTGCTGCGCGCCCACCTTCTGTTGTGCGCAGGCCGCCAGTTCCCGGAAGGGGATGTCCAGCACTGGTGGCATCCGCCCTCCGGCCGGGGTGTGCGCACGCGTTGTTCCGACGACTATCTGTGGCTGCCACTGGCAAGCTGTCGCTATGTGCTTAGCACTGGCGACACCGGTGTGCTGGATGAACCCCTAGCCTTCCTGGACGGGCGCCCGCTCGATCCAGAGGACGAGTCCTATTACGATCTGCCCGGTACCTCCGAGGCCACGGCGACTCTGTACCAGCACTGCGTGCAGGCCATCCGGCACGGCCTTGTGTTTGGCGAACATGGCCTGCCGCTGATCGGCTCCGGCGACTGGAACGACGGCATGAACCGGGTCGGCATCCAGGGCAAGGGAGAAAGCGTGTGGCTTGGCTTCTTCCTGTATCAGGTGTTGCGCCAGTTCGCAGTGCTTGCGCGCCGGCACGGCGATGAAGATTTCGCCGAATTCTGTGTGGTCGAAGGCAAGCGCCTGGGCCAAAGCCTGGAACAGCACGGCTGGGATGGCGCCTGGTATCGCCGCGCCTGGTTCGATGATGGCACACCGCTGGGTGCCGCGGGCAACAGCGAATGCCGGATCGACTCTATCTCACAAAGCTGGGCCGTGTTGTCCGGGGCTGGCGATGCCGATCGCGTACGCACGGCGATGGATGCGTTGGATAAACACCTGGTGCGCCGTGAGCATGCCCTCATCCAGTTGCTCGATCCCCCTTTCGACCAGTCGCCCATGGACCCCGGCTACATCAAGGGCTACGTGCCCGGCGTGCGCGAGAACGGCGGCCAGTACACCCATGGCGCCATCTGGGCGGCCATGGCGTTCGCGGCCCTGGGCGACAACAGGCGGGCCTGGGAACTGACAACCATGATCAACCCGGCCAACCATTCCAAATCACAGGAAGCAGGCGCCACCTACAAGGTGGAACCCTATGTGATGGCGGCCGACGTCTACGCGGTCGCGCCTCACATCGGGCGCGGTGGCTGGACCTGGTATACGGGCTCGGCGGGTTGGATGTACCGCCTGATCCTCGAGTCGCTGCTCGGCCTGCAGCTGGAAACGGACAGTCTGCATATTGCCCCCTGTTTGCCGGCGCATTGGGAAGGGTTGAAAATCCACTACCGTTACCGAGAGACGGTCTATCATATCGCCATCGCGCAAACCCAAGCGGGCGAGGGGAAAAATTGCGGCGCGGTGAGCGTAACGGTCGATGGGATCGAGCAGGACGGTCAGGTGATTCCCCTGGTTGACGATCATAGGGAACATGCGGTCGAGGTGGCAATGTGTGCGGACGTGGCCATAGACACGCAAGGTTGATTCCGCAACCATGAAAGGGTGCTTGCAGCGGCAGATAACAAGACTAGGATATTTCGATTAAGGCAAGTAGACATATCACGGTTGTCTAGAAACTCTAGCGGCCCCGTATGGCCTACCAAGGCGCTGATTCAAGGCGCTCCTGGCGCGTATGCTGCCATGGAATATCCACCCACCTTGGGTCGAACTCGGACCAAATGACTCGCCGGGCTTCGGTCCGCAATGCAGCATGAAGCTGCCGGTTGCAGGGTGCTTGGCTAACGGCAGTTCTTGGCCGGGCGCTGCCTTTGGGGATGGGCGCCCGATAGCTGACCTTCGTCGGACCTCTATTGGTTCCAATGGCCGCTTTCTGGCATGACGCCGAACGCGTGCAACCGGCCACAACCG
>CAMYJV010000070.1 GCA_947258805.1 uncultured Gammaproteobacteria bacterium
ACGACTTCAGCCGCGAGAAGAACGTGTTGGATGCTGCCCGGGCGCAGGCCATCGACCTTGGCCTGCCGACGGATCTCGCGGCCTCGCTGATGCAACTGCTGATTCACTCATCGCTGACGAAGCAGGAGAGGGCCCGTGTGCGCGCCGAGGGCCGCGGGCACGGCAAGCGGGCCCTGGTGATTGGCGGCAGCGGCAAAATGGGGCGCTGGTTCGCCGAGTTTCTCGATTCCCAGGGTTATGCGGTGACCATCGCCGACCCCGTCAAGGCGGTGCCCGATTTCCCGTGGGTGCCCGACTGGCAGCAAACGTCCCCCGACTTCGATATCACGGTAGTGGCTGCGCCCATCAATGCCACCGGCAAGATTCTCGAAGCCTTCGGCGCTGCCGGCCGCGGCGGGCTGGTGTTTGATGTCGCTTCGCTGAAGTCGCCGCTGGTGCCCGCGTTACGCAAGCTGGCGGCGCAGGGTATCCGCGTGACGTCGTTGCACCCGATGTTCGGCCCGGACACCGAGCTACTGTCCGGGCGCCACGTGCTGTTTCTGGAAGTGGGTGTGCCGGAAGCGACCCGTGAGGCCGTCGCGTTGTTCGAGTCGACCATGGCCCAGCAAATCGAGATGTCCGTGGACGATCACGACCGGCTCATCGCGTTTGTGCTCGGCCTGTCCCACGCCCTGAATATTGCGTTCTTCACTGCACTGGCCGACAGCGGTGAAGCACTGCCGCGCCTGGAAGAATTATCCAGTACCACCTTCGATGCGCAGCTCGAAGTTGCCGCAAAGGTGGCGGAAGAAAATCCGCAACTGTATTTTGAGATTCAGCACGATAATCCACACGGCCGAGACGCGCTGGTGGCGCTGGCCAGCGCTGTGGACCGCGTGCGCAAGGTTGTCGCGGCGGGAGACCGTGCCGCTTTCGTCAAGCTGATGGAAAACGGGCGGGATTATCTCGCCCGCCGCAAGTAGCGATGCTCAGGCCAGCCGCCCGCGGCCCTGGCGCAACAGCAACAAAAATACCGGCACACCGATCAGCGCGGTAATGGCGCCCACCGGCAGCTGCTTGGGGGCCAGTGCCGTGCGTGCCAGCGTATCAGCGATGACCAGCAGGCTGCCGCCCGCCAGTGCTGCGCCGGGGACCAGGATGCGGTGATCCGTGGCGCCGCACAGGCGCAACAGGTGCGGGATGACCAGGCCCACGAAACCGACGGTACCCGCGGTCGTGACTGCCAGTGCGGTGAGTGCGGCGGCGGCCAGGTACACGCAGTTGCGGGTCTGGGCCACCGGCAGACCGAGCAGTGCGGCCTGTTGTTCGCCGGTTGCCAGCAGATTCAGGGCCTGGCCGCCGGCCACCCCGGCCACGGCGGCAAGTCCGCCCGCGACCAGCACGCCCAGAGGGTCGCCGGCGAAAGCAAAGTCGCCCATCAGCCAGAACAGCATGCCGCGCAGGCCGGACTCCGGCGAAGTCGCAAGCAACAGGCTCACCACCGCACCCCAGCCGGCGGCAACGACCACCCCGGTCAGCAGCAGGCGGCCAGGCGCCCATTCGCCGCGCCGCCGGGTCAGGCCGAACACCAGCACGGTGCTGAACAGGGCGCCGGCAAATGCGGCCCCGTCGATGGCGAGCCCGGCCGCGCCGGCAAGCATTGCGCTCAGCGCACCCACGGCGGCCCCGCCCGAGGTGCCGAGAATGTAGGGATCCGCAAGAGGGTTGCGCAGCATGACCTGCATCAGCACGCCGGCCTGGGCCAGACACGCGCCGGTGCCGAAAGCGGCCAGGGCCCGGGGCAAGCGCACACGCAGCACAATGTCGCGAATCGCCGCTTCACCGCCGCCTCGCAGCACGGCGAGGGCCTCGGCAACCGTGCTGTCCCCGCTACCCACCAGCAACGCCAGCGCCAGGGAGCCCACCGCAATGACCAGCAGCACGAGCAGCAGTGCTTTGGGAATCTGCATTGCGACGCCTTGCCCCGACCGGCCGCCGAGTTTACAGAAGCGAAGCGGCTTCGTGGCGGCCCCTGCCCCGATATGAAAGAATCCCGGCAAACAGGTAGTCAACTTCAAGATGAATGACTGTATCGACCAACGAGGATTCCGGGCCAACGTTGGCATCATTCTCAGTGACAGTGCAGGTGCGGTCCTTGTAGGGGGCCGACTCGGCCAGACGGGCTGGCAGTTTCCGCAGGGGGGCATTCAACGGGACGAGTCTCCCGAGCGCGCTATGTACCGGGAATTGCAGGAGGAGATCGGGCTTAAGCCCTACCACGTTCAGGTTCTGGCGTGCACGAGCCAGTGGCTCTATTACCGGCTGCCTAAACGCTTTGTCCGGCGCCATCGGCGGCCGCTTTGCATTGGTCAGAAACAGCGCTGGTACCTGTTGCGCCTGGTCGGCGACCCATGCAATGTGCAGCTGGATACTACGGATTGTCCGGAGTTTGATCGCTGGCGCTGGGTAGATTTCTGGCGCCCGGTTAAAGACGTGATCTATTTCAAACGCAAGGTTTACGTTGAGGCGCTGGATGCGCTGGCACCCGCGCTGTTTCCCGACGGTGTTCCACCCACACCAGGCTGGTGGCCGCAGAGATGGCAGGGCGAGTCCGAATGAAACCGATGTTTCCGACTCAGCCCCGGCCATTCAGCCGCGTGCTCGCCGTGATGGCGTTGCTCGCAGGCATGGGCCTGGCATGGGGCGCGTTCGAACTCGGGCAAGTGCGCGCCGGCCACAATCGCTTTGCCGCCATGGACCGCGAAGCAGACCTGCGGGCGGAGCTGGCGGACAGGGAGCGTGTGAATGCGCAGCTTGGCGAGCAAGTCGCCATGCTGGAGACAGACAGCAAGGTCAAGGCAGCGGCCTACAAGACAGTGGAACAGCAGCTTGGCGAGCTGCAGGCGCAGATCCAGAAGCAGTCAGAGGACATTGCGTTTTACCGCGGCATCGTGGGCGATCAGACCAGCGGCCTGCGCGTGCAGGACTTCGGCTTGTTCCCGGGCGCCGGACCCGGCGATGTCAGTGTTCGGCTCGTGCTGGCCCAGGCCCTGCGCAATGGCCGGCGGGTAAGCGGCACCGTGGAGCTGGCCGTAGCGGGCGAGCAGGATGGCCGCAGCATGGTCATGGAGCTTCCGGCGCTCACCGTAGATGGGCCGGCCAGGCTCAGTTTTTCGTTCCGGTATTTCCAGAATCTGGAGGCCGCCCTGCGGTTGCCGAGCGGTTTCGACCCGCAGAGCGTGACGGTGCGTGTGCGGCCAAAAGGCAAGAGCGCCGAGCCCGTGGAGGCCTCATTCGACTGGAAGCTGCGACGCGGCTAAGGGTGATGTGTGAACCCGGTCGGATTTTGGCAAGTCCGCGGGCGCTACACTGAGGTCCGGGCGCGACATATTTGGAGACAGCGCAGATGTTTGGGAAGAAAAAAGGCCGCAACGGTGTGATCCAGACCCTGGTGGGCGACGGCACGCGCATCGAGGGTGACCTGGGTTTCGAGGGCGGTTGTCACATCGATGGCATCGTGCACGGCAGCGTGTTCGCGGACCGGGATCCCGAAGCGTTTCTGAGCATCAGCGAAGACGGCCGGGTAGAAGGCAGCGTGCGCGTGCCGCGCATGGCCCTGAATGGCACCGTCGAGGGCGACGTCTACTGCACCGAGCGGGTGCAGCTTGGATCCACCGCCCGGGTGAGCGGCAACCTGCACTACGAGTTAATCGAAATGGCTGCCGGGGCGGAGATTAACGGCCAGCTGATCCACCAGCCCGCCCAGGCCAAAACAGCAAGGAAGCCCAAGAGCGATGCCGAGTCGACCCAACCGATGGTCGCGCCGGTTGTCGCAGAATCTGAGGGTTAGTGCAGCCAGAACAGAGGACGGCCACGGCCGCCGGATCCGATGCGCGGGTCCTGGCCGCGGTGGACCTCGGCTCCAACAGTTTTCACATGATCGTGGCCCGCGTTTCCCACGGCCAGGTTACGATCATCGACCGCCTGCGTGAAATGGTGCGCCTGGCCGCCGGCCTGGACAAGAACAACGAACTGAATCGCAAGAGCGCGGAGCGAGCCCTGGACTGCCTGTCCCGCTTCGGTGAGCGCATCCGTGAAATGCACGCCGACCAGGTGCGCGTGGTGGGCACCAACACCTTACGCGAGGCCCGTAACTCGGGCAGCTTCCTCGCTCAAGCCGCCGAGCGTCTCGGCCACGCGGTGGAGATCATTTCCGGTATCGAGGAGGCGCGACTCATCTACCTCGGCGTCAGCCACAGCATGCCGCTGGTGGACGATCCGCAAATCGTGATCGACATCGGCGGCGGCAGTACGGAAATCATTCGCGGCACCGGCTACGAACCGGCGCTGATGGAAAGCCTTTACCTGGGTTGCGTCAGCCTCAGCAAGGCCGTTTTCGGGCCCAGCAAGCTCACCGCGAGGCGCTTTGAGCGTGCCCGACTGGCCGCGCGGCTGGAACTCGAGCCGGTCAGGACACGCTTTCGTGCGGTGCCGGTGGTTCGTCATGTCGGCGCGTCGGGCACCATCCGCGCGGCACAGCGCGTACTGCAGGGCCTGGAAGGCGAAGATGCCCCGCTGACGCGCGCCGGCCTGGAACGATTGATCGAGCGCATGATCGGCGCAGGCAAGCTCGACCGGTTGTCGTTGCCGGGATTGTCGGACCAGCGCAAACCGGTGTTCGCCGGGGGCGTGTCCATTCTCGTCGAATTAATGGCCGCCCTGGACGCAGACCGGATGGACGTTGCAGACGGCGCGCTGCGAGAAGGCATCATCTATGACCTCCTCGGGCGGATGACTGCGGAAGACGAACGCGTTCGCACAGTTCGCGCAATGATGGCCCGTTACAACGTCGACCGTGAGCAAGCCGAACGAGTGAAAACGACCGCCCTGGATTTACTTGCTCAGGTCGCGGACGACTGGGACCTGGGGGCGGCGGAGCATCGTGATGCCCTCACGTGGTCAGCACAGCTCCACGAAATGGGCCTGGACATTGCGCATGCGCACTACCATCGGCATGGCGCCTACCTGCTGGAACATGCGGATATGCCTGGCTTCCCCCGCGAGGAACAGCGTCTGCTCGCGCGACTGGTTGGCGCCCACCGCAGGTCTTTTCCACGGCAGTCTTTCGATGACCTGCCGGGTGCGATGGCAGTGGCCGCCCGCCGGCTCGCGGTGCTGTTGCGCCTGGCCGTGTTGTTTAACCGCAGCCGCGCGGATGATGCCAGCGCCCCCGTTGAGCTACTGGCAAGCAAGGATTCGCTGAAGTTGACTGCACCGGTCGCATGGCTCAAAGACAATCCGCTGACCCTGGCTGACCTGGAGCTGGAAGCCGGGTTTCTCGGCGATGCCGGATTGGAGCTGAAACTGGATCGGCGCGTCTAGCGCTCAGGCCCGCTCGGCCAGCTGTCCGAGCATCGTTTCCTGGGCCGAGGCCGGGGCTTCGTCGGAGCCCGGCTTCAGCAGGGCGTAGCTGCCGTCGGACTGCAGTTCCCACGCGTGGGTATTGTCGTTGAGGCAGGTGTCGAGGTCGGCAATCAACCGGGCCTTGAGCTCCGGGTCCAGCACGGGGAAGGCTGTTTCTACCCGCCGGACCAGGTTGCGGTCCATCCAGTCGGCACTGGCGCAGTAGACTTTTTCTTCGCCGTTCGCGTGAAAGTAATACACCCTCGAGTGTTCGAGGAAGCGGCCGACAATGGAGCGTACCCGTATGTTGTCCGAGACACCGGGAAGGCGCGGCCGCAGGCAGCAAATTCCGCGGACGATCAGGTCGACGAACACGCCGGCGTTGGAAGCCCGGTACAGGGCTTGAATAACGCTCGGTTCCGTCACCGCGTTGATTTTCGCAATGATGTGGCCGTTGCCGCCGGCTGCCACGTTGCGGCTTTCCTGTTCGATTCGTTCGATGAGATCGGCTCGCAGACTGAACGGTGCCTGCGCGATGCGCTTTAACGGCGGCGTCTGCATCATGCTGGTGAGCTGCAAGAACACCTGGTGTACGTCTTCGCCCAGCTCCGGGTCGGCAGTCAGCAGACTGTAGTCCGTGTAGAGCTTGGCCGTGCCCAGGTGGTAGTTGCCGGTGCCGAGGTGCACGTAGCGGCGAAGCCTGCCGTTTTCCCGGCGCACCACCATGGCCATCTTGCAGTGCGTTTTGAAGCTGCGCACGCCGTAGACGACATGGGCACCCGCTGCCTGCAGGCGGTTCGCGAGCTCGATGTTCGCGGCTTCATCGAAGCGGGCACGCAACTCGATGCTGACCGTAACTTCCTTGCCCGCCTGAGCCGCCGCAATCAGGGACTTCACAATGGGCGAATCGGGGCCTGTGCGGTAAAGCGTGATCTTCAGGGCCAGGACATCCGGGTCCTGGGCGGCACGACTGACGAATTCCAGCACCGGTCCGAACGACTCGTACGGGTGGTGCATCAGGATGTCCTGTGAGGCGACCGCTGAGAAGATGTCGTCATCGTCGCGCAATGCGCGGGGCATGCTCGCCGTGAAGGGGGCATCTCTCAGGTCTTCACGCTCAGAGAGGTTGTAAACGGCCATCAGCCGGTTCACGTTCACGGGCCCTTCGACGCGGTAGTGGTCGGCCTCTTCGAGGCCGAACATATCGAGCAGAAAACTGGTCAGTCCGGCCGGGCAGTCGTCGGCGGTTTCCAGGCGCACCGCGGCACCGTAGCGGCTTGCAATCAGCTCGCCTTCCAGCGCGTGCATCAGGTCTTCGACCTCCTCTTCATCTACATACAGGTCGCTGTTGCGGGTGACTCGAAACTGGTAGCAGCCGGTGATCTCCATGCCGGTGAAGAGCTCTTCCACGAAGGCGTGAATGATGGACGACAGGAACACAAAGTCGTTCGGCCCGGTGTCCGGCAGGTCGGATGACAGGCGGATCACGCGCGGCAACGATCGGGGCGCCTGCACGATGGCGCGATTGCACGGGCGCCCGAAGGCGTGCACACCGTTCAGGCCGACGATGAAATTCAGGCTCTTGTTCAGGATGCGCGGGAAGGGCCGGGCCGGGTCGAGGGTAATCGGACTCAACACCGGTTCAACTTCCTGGTCGAAGAAGTCCCGCAGCCACTCCCGTTGGGCCTGGTTCCAGCGTGAGCGCCGGATAAAACGAATGCCCTCGGAGTCCAGCTGCGGGATCAGGTCTTCGTTCAGCAGGCGGTACTGCCGTTCTACCAGGTCGTGTGCCCGTTCGCTGATGGTGCTCAGCACCTGCTGGGGTGTGAGCATGTCCGGGCCGGCGGGTGCAGAGCCCAGTTCGAGGCGTTGTTTCAGGCCGCTGACCCGGATTTCGAAAAATTCGTCGAGGTTGGTGCTGACAATGCACAGGAACTTCAGGCGTTCCAGCAGCGGCGTCGCGGGGTCGATGGCCTGGTGCAGGACGCGCCAGTTGAATTCGAGCGCGCTCAGTTCCCGGTTGATGTAGTAGTCGGGAAGCTTGAGGTTCGGCGTGTCCACGGCGGCGGTCCTTGCGGGGGCCCCTAAATATATCAGCCGCCCTGCGACGAATCGTGGCGGCGGTCACATTTAACGTAATGCGTTCCCGGGTGGCAGGTACACGCCGCCCAGTGGGGCCGCTGTCTTCGCGCCGGTGACAGTGGGCACGTTGCCGGGCCGGCCGGCCAGACGTTCCTGCGCGAGCCAGGCGAAGGCCGTGGCCTCGACCCAGTCGGGATCGATGCCCAAACGCGCGGTGGTATCGACCGTTGTGCCAGGCAAGCGGTGCTGCAGCCGCGTCACCAGGTCGGCGTTGTGGGCGCCGCCGCCGCAAACCGCGAGCAACGCCGGCATATCGGGGCCGGCGGCCAGGGCGTCGGCGATGGTTGCCGCGCTCAGTTCGGCCAGCGTTGCCTGCGTGTCCTGGGCGCCCGGTGGGGGGCCGACACGACCCAGCGCCCGGTCGAGCCACGCGCCGCAGAAATAGTCGGTGCCGGTGCTCTTCGGCGCCGGCGCGGCAAAGTAGTTGTCGCCCCGCAGTGCGTCCAGCAGGTCGGCGTGCACGCTGCCGCCGGCCGCCCAGGCCCCGCCCCGATCGAAAGCATCCTGATGGTGGCGCCGGTACCACTGGTCCAGCAGCGTGTTGCCGGGACCGGTGTCGAACCCGGTGACAGGCCCGTTGGCAGGCAGCCGCGTGATATTCGCGATGCCGCCGATATTCACCAGCGCCCGGTCTTCCGTGGGGTTGCCAAACGCGAACTGATGAAACGCCGGCACCAGCGGCGCGCCCTGTCCCCCGAGGGCCAGATCCATATTGCGGAAGTCTGCCACGACGGGAATGCCCGTGATGGCCGCCAGCGCACCCGGGTCGCCTGCCTGCAGCGAGAATGGTGGGTCAGCCTCCGGAGCATGCAGCACGGTCTGGCCGTGACTGCCGATGGCGCGGACATCAGCGGGCCGTCGGCCACTGGCTGCCAGCAGGTCTTGCGCGGCGGTGGCAAATTCATGCGCGACCTGAACGTGCAGGCGACCGTAGTCGGCGAGGCTTGCCGACCCAGGCGCTGCGGCCGCCGCCAGCAGCTCGCGCCGCAGCGCGTCCGGATAGGCGCGAGTGTGCTTGCTGTCGATCGTGACGCTGCGGTCGCTGAAGCTGGCCAGCACCGCGTCGATGCCGTCCATGCTGGTGCCCGAAATCAGGCCGATGTAATAGGTCACCGCGCGGCCGGGCGCAGATTCAGTAGCGGGAGCGACCGGCTTCGGCAACGACCACTCCCGGTCGCGCTTCGAGCTGCTCGATCAGCGCGTCGGCCACGGTGCGAAACTGGCTCAGGTAAGCCGGGTCGATGGGTTCGGCATCGGGCAGCTTGACGGTCCGCGGGTTCCGGTGCACGCCGTTGGCGCGGTATTCATAGTGCAGGTGTGGGCCGGTAGCGAGGCCCGTGGCTCCGACGTAGCCGATAATCTGGCCCTGGCGCACGCGCTGGCCGTTACGGTACTTGCCGAAGCGGGACAGGTGCGCATACAGAGTGGTGATGTTGCCGCCGTGTTGCAGGATCACGGTATTGCCATAACCGCCTTTGCGGCCGCGGAAAGAGACTTTGCCGTCGCCGGCAGCCTTCACGGGCGTGCCCCGGGGGGCCGCGTAGTCCACGCCGCGATGAGCACGAATGGTGTTCAGTTTCGGATGCCGCCGCCGTGGGTTGAAGTTGGAGCTGACCCGGCTGAACGACAGCGGGGCGCGCACAAAGGCTTTACGCACGCTGCGGCCCTCCGGCGTGTAGTAGTCCACGCGCCCATCTGGATCGGCAAACCTGACTGCCCGGAAGGCCCGGCCCTGGTTTACGAACTCGGCGGCCAGAATCTCGCCATCGGCGAGCCGCTCACCTTCCCGCCACAGTTCTTCGTAGACCAGCCGGAACTCGTCGCCTTCGCGAATATCGAGCACGAAGTCGACATCCCAGGCAAAGATGCCGGCGAGGTTCATGATGGTCCGGTCACTGATGCCCGCATCGGCCGCGGCCAGAAACAGAGAGCTTTCGATGGTGCCGCTGGCCACTACGGGCCGGTGTTCCAGCTCGCGCGCTTCCAGCCGCGCCGCGAAAGCGCCGTTGTCCTGCCGGTCGATGCGCAACGATTCCGTGATCCCCACCTCACGCTCCAGGGTCAGGATTCGACCGGCGTCGTGGTGCACGATGATCTCGTCGCCGGGGCGCACCAGCCTGAGATGCTTGCGGCCGAGATCGGTGGCAATGAGGCCGGCAAGGTCGGCCCGGCTCAGGTCATTGCGGGCAAAGAGCCGGTCGAGGCTGTCCCCACGGCGGATTTTCAGGACTAGCTGCGTCCCGGCCGGCGACTGGGCGGTCAGCTGCGCCGTGGCGGGCGTGTCGAGGCCGGGGGTGTCTGTGGTGCGGGAGTCATTGCTTGGCAACGGCGCCGGCGCGTCTGCCGCAGCGGTTGCGGCGGCCTCCAGCGGCGTCGTGTCCACCAGCCCGGCCGGGGCGTCGGCTTCAAGGGCAGACACAGATTCAGTATTCGGCTGTTTCTGAGTGCCGATCAGCCCGAAGGCTATCAGCGGGATGCCCAGCCCGGCGGCAAACCATGGCAGGCGGTTGGCGGAGCGCTTGGGCGGATTCAACGGCTTGTAGTCCGGAAAAGTCCGGCGTTCAGCGCTCACGATAGCCAACTCCCTGACGGGCTGCCCATTGCCCCACAGTCTCCGACCTCGATGTGGCAGCCATGCATTCAGGCGGGTCGGCACGAGATTATCAACAACTACATAAGAGTGGGTCAACAACGCAATAACGACTCTGAGCATCGCGTCTCAACGACTGCCGCTGCCGGGGCGGATCGTATATCCTCGCGCCCGTCTGGGCGCGGAAATCCTGGTATGTCCTCCCTCAAGGAGCAGCTCGACGAGATCCGTCGGGGAACGGAAGAAATTCTCGTTGAAAAGGAGCTGGCGGAGCGCCTGGCCAGTGGCCGCACGCTGCGCATCAAGGCGGGCTTTGATCCCACAGCGCCAGATCTGCACCTTGGCCACACTGTGCTGATCAACAAGATGCGCCAGTTTCAGCAACTGGGGCACGAGGTGATCTTCCTGATCGGCGATTTCACCGGCCTGATTGGCGACCCGACGGGCCGCAACACCACCCGGCCGGCGCTGACGCGGGACGAGGTGATCGAGAACGCCCAGACCTACGAGGCCCAGATCTACAAGATTCTCGATCCGGAACGCACCCTGATCATGTTCAACTCGAGCTGGATGGGAGAGATGTCGGCCGCCGACCTGATCCAGCTGGCGGGCCGGCACACGGTGGCCCGGATGCTGGAGCGGGACGATTTCAGCCAGCGCTATGCCGGGGGTAAACCCATCGCCATTCACGAGTTTCTGTACCCGCTGGTGCAGGGCTACGACTCGGTCATGCTGAAAGCGGACGTCGAGCTCGGGGGTACCGACCAGAAGTTCAACCTGCTGGTGGGGCGACAGCTGCAGCAAAGCTGGGGGCAGCCGCCCCAGGTGGTGTTGACCATGCCCCTGTTGGAGGGCCTGGACGGCGTCAACAAGATGTCGAAGTCCCTCGGCAACTACGTGGGTATAACCGATGCCCCGGCGGAGATGTTCGGCAAGCTGATGTCCGTTTCAGACGAGCTGATGTGGCGCTATTTCGAGTTGCTCAGTTTCCGGCCCGAGGCTGAAATCGCGGTCCTGCGGGGCGAAGTGGCGGCGGGTGCCAACCCGCGCGACGTGAAGTTCGAGCTGGCCCGGGAGCTGGTGGGGCGCTTTCACGACGCGGGCGCCGCCACCGCTGCACAGCAGGCCTTCATCGAGCAATTCCGGCCGGGGGGCGCCGGCCTGCCCGAGGATATGGCCGAGATTGACCTGGAGGCGCCGGACGGCAGCCTCGGCATAGCCAGGCTGCTGTGTGCCGCCCGGCTGGTGAGCAGCAATTCCGAGGCATTCCGCATGATCAAGCAGGGTGCCGTGCGGATCGACGGTGAGCGCGTAGAGGACCGGGGCCTCGAAATCCCGGCCGGGAGCACCCACGTCTATCAGGTCGGAAAGAGGCGTTTCGCCCGGGTGCGGGTAGGATAAATATTCTTCGCATGGGGCTTGCTCCGGAGCGGATTTTGCATATAATTGTCGACTGCCTGCGGCAAACGTGGGCCCGTTCTTTAACAATCAGGAAACAGGTAATTTGTGTGGGCGCTCGCGTCGACATGGCGTCTTGTCATGGCCCGATGTGAGTGACCGAACATACTCGTTACTTAAATTTTTTTAGTAATTAGCAGTTCGGGATCTCAATCTTCAAAACTTAAATTGAAGAGTTTGATCCTGGCTCAGATTGAACGCTGGCGGCATGCCTAACACATGCAAGTCGAACGGTAACGCGAAGAGCTTGCTCTTTGGCGACGAGTGGCGGACGGGTGAGTAATGCTTGGGAATCTGCCCTTTAGTGGGGGACAACACGGGGAAACTCGTGCTAATACCGCATACGTCCTACGGGAGAAAGTGGGGGATCTTCGGACCTCACGCTATTGGATGAGCCCAAGTCGGATTAGCTTGTTGGTGGGGTAAAGGCCCACCAAGGCGACGATCCGTAGCTGGTCTGAGAGGACGATCAGCCACACTGGGACTGAGACACGGCCCAGACTCCTACGGGAGGCAGCAGTGGGGAATAT
>CAMYJV010000071.1:0-8080 GCA_947258805.1 uncultured Gammaproteobacteria bacterium
CGCGGTGCTGTTCGGCGCTGCCACGATCTATTCCGGCGGCATGGCCCTGTTCGGAGGCGCTGAAGCCCGGGCGGCGGTTGGCGATGCGGTTCCATTGGTGCTTTGGTTCAATTTGCGCAAAAGGACATTAGACCATGAAGACAAACGACCAAAACGTTGACACTGACGAGGAATCAGGTGGGTCAATTGGTTTTCTACGCGCTAGCGAAAAGATGTGGATATCGACTTGTGAGGTTCCTTTGGTTTTCCTCGAAGATTTAGGGTTTTCGAAAGAGAGGATCCAAGCTGCGAAGGACTTTAATCGGAAGTTTGTGAGCGGATTTTTCGCTCGGGTCCGGAAGATCGGCGAGAAGCTGAGTTTCGGCCGCCATTCGTCGCGAAAAGTGGCGGAAGAGAAATCAGAGGCGAAGAAGACCAGGTCGATAAAAGCCACAAGCTCGGGTAGAGAAGCAATTTCAACAAAGACCAAGCCTGCTAGGCCGGCCGCGACAGCAAAAACGCCGCAGGGCAAGAATGCCCCCGCGGATATCGCCAACTGAACGTGGGCATCAGAATATTCTGGCCTGACAGCAATTTCTTCTCATTCTGTAGGCGGCCGTTTTTGGCCGAAATCAGCCAGTTAGCTGCGTCGCGGCAAGTAGCTGGTAAGCGTTGATGCCCGATGACGGACATTAGTTCCCCACTCCGGGTCAGCACTATCCGCAGTTTCCAAGGCCCACCAGTGCCCCAATATGTGCATCTATGGGCTCACGAACGAATGTCGAATTATTCACGAGCGCGTTGCTGGCACTTGCTATCGGTGGAGCCATCTACCTTCTGGAACGACCCGCGGGCACAACGGCCTTACTGCCGAGCTTCCAGCTTGCCTCACCTTCCTGGCTGGGCCAGCACCTGCCGAGTTTTTGCCATGTTTTCAGCTTCTCGATCCTGACATGCTGCGCTTTGCAGCCATGGCAGGCAGCGCCGCTGTTTAGTTGCCTTTTCTGGGTCGGTGTCAACGGGCTGTTCGAAGCAGGGCAAATTGACGTCATTGCGTCAGGAATCGCTTCTGGCTGGCCGGACTGGCTGCAAGAGTGGCCGGCGCTTACCCATATCGATGCCTACTTCCTGGCAGGCACCTTTGATCCGCTGGATATCCTGTTCATCGTCCTTGGCGGACTCGCCGCATACTGGCTTGTACAGCGCGCCAACCCGGCAGGCATTGAAGCATCATGCTAGCTGTGCGAACTAAATCCCAGGCACTGGCGAGACTTGTCTTACTGACCCTGGTCATTTCCACAGGATTCATCAGCCTGGTTGGATCGGGGGGCGGTAGCGGGGATTTTGGTGAACCCGGTAATCCGACCTGCACCGGGATCTTCGACGTGGTCGACGCTTTCGGTTTCCGTCCTGCAGTCAATGCCCCGCTGGATACCCCGATCAACTCGAATACGGCCATCATCGAGGGCTTCTGCTCCGTGAAGGACATTACGATTACCGGGCCCGGCGAGTACTCAATTAGCGGCGGCCCCTTCACCAACAGTCCGGGCAAAATAGGTCCCAACTCGAGCCTGGTGGTCCGAATCACCTCGGCGCCGACCTTTGGCACAACCCGCTCCGCCCGGATCGCCATCGGTGACCACTTACTGGATCCCACCGCGACTTTCTCGGTAACGACCAGTGCCGGCAGTCCCGCGAACGCGCCGACGGTGGAGATTCTGACGCCGCTCGATCAGCAGGTCGTCAATGCGGAAACGCTGATCGTGGCCGGTCGAGCCAGCGATCCGGACGGCATCGCGTCGATCACGGTGAATGGCGTCAACGCAATGACTGGTGACGGCTTTGCGAACTGGTGGGCCCAGATACCTCTGAACTCCGGCCTTAACCTGATTTCGGTGTCCAGTGCGGACACCCTGCTGAATATCAACCCTGCCGCGGCGCAGGTCGAAATCGATAACCTTGCCGTGGTGCTTGCTGTGCCGGTCGATCTGGCCGTGGACGAAACCAACGCGCGGATCCTGGTGATCGATGCGGAGCTCCGCGCGCTGGTGGCCGTGGACATCGCGTCGGGCGATGTCAGCATGATCTCCGACGCTGACCGGCCCGATAACCTGGTTGCCTTTATCGAGCCTGTTCGACTGGCCGTCAACGCGAGCGCGACAACGGCGTGGGTCATTGACCATGCCTACGAGGACCTGATCGTCGTCGACCTCACCACGGGTAGCCGCAGCTTGCTGGTAGACACCGTCGCCCCGGATCCGGGTGAATCTCTCCAGGAAGCTCGCGACATCGCGCTGGACGAGATCAGCAACCAGGCTCTCCTGCTCGTCGGTGGCCTCAACAGCGCGGTCAATGACACCCGCATAATCTCGGCCAACCTGGCGAACGGGGATCGGGCAATTCTGTCCGACGGCTCGACGCCCAATGGCGATAATCCTTTTGGCACTCTTTTCTCCGGGATGAGCGAGGTCTTCGATGGTGCCGGCTTCAGGCTGCTGGTCATGCAAGAGGCGAATCTGCTCGCCGTAGACCCGCTCACCGGAGACAGGACCGTCTTCTCACCCTCTGGGGTAGAAAGTGCCATAGACGCGACGCTGGACCTGTTGAGCAACCGCGCAATTATCCTGAACCGGTTTAGCTCGACGCTCTATGGCGCGGATCTGAACAGCGGGAACCTGGAATTGCTCTGGCCTGTATCCGGCGGTTTCAATCCGCAACGCATCGCCTTTGATCCGCTCAACAATCGCACACTGGTCCTGTTCCTGTCCTACAGCGAGATTTTCGCCGTGGACATGCTGACTGGTGAAAGCTCCGTCGCCTACTGACTGGCTGACATTTCCGGCAAGCAGTTAGCTGTTAGTCGCGGCGATAGACCGGATCGCCCCGGCCCCGTTCACCGCGAATCTTCAGTACCTTGAACATGCCCTCGTCCCAGATGGATGTCGTGGGCAGGTTCTGGTTCCAGTCCATCACCACGGTGCGGCGCTTGATGCGCCATTCGCCGTCGCGCTTTTCCAGCTTGTCGACGTAGCGCCCGCCGTAGAAAAAGTCCTGCTGACCCTCCTGGCCAGCGTCGATGCCAAGCTGGGCCAGGTAGGTCGGCCCGAAAATATCGCGGATTCTGTCGGTAGCACCCTTCACACGGTGGTAGGCGAGGAGATAAGCCTCCGTGTAAGCCACGTCACCGTCGAGCTCCATGTGTACGTTGCAGATCGCATGCTGGGTCACCTCGAACCAGTTCTGGATTTCTTCCACGATAAATTCCGCGAACTCCTCGGCATTGCCGTTGAACACGCCGTGCTCGTCGTAACCATCGGGCCAGTACACGGTTTTCATCAGTTCCACGTCGGCGCGGTCCAAGGCCCGACAGTAACGGGTCAGCACATCGTAAATCTTCTGGCGATCGACGACTTCCTGCAGTTCGGCACTCAGTTCGCTCATTGTTCTTGCTCCGAAGGGGAACCGGCCCTCGCGCCGGTCCGCTATGCCATATCGGCGCGGTGCCGGCTGAGATCGCCGATCAGGTCCGGCGAGATGTCCCGCTTGGTAAATCGCCAGGTCCCCGCAACCTCCTCGTAAGTGTCGCGATAGTGCCCCGAGAAGATGGGCTGCAGCGGAAAGTCCGGGGGCACGGCCTGGAACACCGTGATGTAGCAGTGGGCGGTGGCGTGATTATCCGCCGGACCTACATTAATCTGTACATTCGTCATCATGTGCTTCGTCAGCGGCTTGCCGTCGTAAAGAGTCACGTTCTGCAAGGTCTCCAGCACCGCCGCTGAGCCGGTGTCGCCCCCGCTGGGATCGCCCAGCACCCGCCAGGTGGCATGTTCGAACAGGCGTGCACAGCCCGCCATGTCGCCGGCGTCCAGGCGAAAGCAGTACTCGTTCATCAGGGCAAGGATGGCTTCGTAGGCGTCGGTCATGAATCCGTCTCCCAGCGGCTGCTATTCCACGAGATCGAAGAACTGCAGATCCATCTCTTCGGACAGTGCGTCGAGGATCGGCGGCACCAGCCGCTCGTGATCGGGTGCATCCTGGTGGACCTGGAAGGCGACATCGTCCTTGAAGCGGGAATACACGACGTAGGTGTTGGGCGCATCGCGGTGTTTCAGGAAGTCGTAGACCAGGGTGTCCGGCTCGGTGTCCTTGGTAATGTCGGACAACTCCTTCTGCAAAGCTTCGAATTCCGCGATCTTGTCGGCCTTGACTACGAGCCGGGCGATGAATGCCGTCTGCATGCTGACTCTCCTGGTCTTGCTGTGTTCAGCCCAGGCCCAGCTCTGCAGTGAGCTGATCCCGGAGCCGGAATTTCTGAATCTTGCTGGTGGACATCGGCCACTCGGTCACGAAGCGAACGTAGCGTGGCACCTTGAAGCTTGCAATCTCGCCCTTGCAGAAGGCCACCAGCTCTTCTTCCGTCGCCTGCTGGCCGCCTTCCAGTTCGATGAAGGCGGCGGCCACTTCCTGCAGCCGAGCATCCGGCACGCCCACCACCTGCGCCAGCTTCACCGCCGGGTGCCGGGCGAGGAAAGATTCGATTTCGGCGGCCGCGACATTTTCGCCGCCGACTTTCAGCATGTCCTTGAAACGGCCGTGGAACATGATCTGGCCATTCTCGTCGAAGGAACCCATGTCGCCGGTGCGGAAAAAGCCCTCCTCATCGAAAGCTTCTACCGTTTTTTCCGGATCCTTGTAATAGCCATCGAACAGGCTGTAGCCACGCACCAGGATCTCACCCTGCTCGCCGGTGGGCACCGGCTCACCGCTATCGATGTCGACGATCTTCACCTCGAGCCCTGGCAGCGGCGTGCCGAGGCGAGTACACCGGGCTTCCAGGCTGTCGGTCAGCTCGCTCGTGCACACGGTACCGCCGGTTTCCGTCATGCCGTAAGTGCCCACGTAGACCGTGTCGGGCATGGCCCCGAGCATCGCGTCCTTGATGCCGGGTGGCTGCACGGCGAAGTTGCTGTTCATCAGCCTGATGCGGCTCAGGTCCGTGCGCGGGAAATCCGGGTGGTGGATCAGGTCTGACATGATGGTGACGAAACACGGATAGGTGGCCGTTGCCTGTTCCTCCTCCAGCATCTTCAGCGCGACGCCCGCGTCGAAGTAGCTCATCGTGAGATAGGCGCCCGCAACATCGAAAATCGCCACCATCGGCAATATCGCCGCAATGTGGAACATGGGCAGTGGTGACCAGAAGCGATCTTCCTGGCGCAACTGGTAGCGGTAACGGCCCAGCGCAATGCTGTTGCGCACGATGGCCTCGTGGCTGATGGGGCAGCCCTTCGGGTTGGCCGTGGTGCCCGACGTGTACAACATGATGGCCGGGTCGCGCACGCGCGTGCGCATGCGGGTCGCCTGTACGTCTGCCACCGGGATGCCGTCGGCCAGTGCGTCGAACTGCTGCTCGGTGACAAAACCCGCCGGCGTCGAATCGCCCAGCAACACGATGTTGCGCAGCTTTGGCGCGGATTCGAGTTGCAGGTGCTGCGCGTTGGGCGCGGCGGTCAGACCGGGCAAGCCCTTGCCCAGGCGCTCGACGAAATCCACGTGTTCGGCGATCTGGTCGGTGGTCACGACGGTGACCAGGTCGGCATTCTCGACCACATACTGCAGTTCGCCGGCGCGAAAGCGCGCGTTGATCGGCACAGTGACCGCGCCGCACAGCGCAACGCCGAACAGGAACTCCGGGAACTCGAAACAGGTGGGCAACAGCAAACCCACGTGGTCGCCCGGCTTTACCCCCAGGGCCTGCAGACCGCGGGCCCGCTGATAGGCGCGTTCGGCGAGTTCGGCAAAGCTCTGGCGCCCCTCCGGAAACACGATCGCGTCAGCATCGGCGTAGTCGTCCGCTGCCCGGAGCAGCAGGTCACCCAGCGTAGTTGCGCGTATCGGGTGTTCGAAAGCCGGCAACGACACGGCAGACTATTCCATCGGGTCCAGGTATTCGCGCGTGTAGGGCGGATCGCCCCCTTCCATGCAGTCGAGCAGGTTAGGCGCGATTTCCTGCAGGTAAGACGTATTCATATGCAACTCTTCGGCCGCCTCGTCCGCGAAAGACTCCATCACCGCAAACTCGCGGGGTCCGCGCAGACGGAAAAAGCGATAGTAAATAGTATCGGGCTCGTTCGCGTGCACCTGCCGCTCGAGCTCGCGGGCGAGGCGAATGAACTCTTCCTCGCGACCGTCTTTGACCGTCATCCGGGCCAGGAAAGATACGTTAGCCACGTCAGTCACTCCTTATAAATAGGTCGGATCATAGCACCGGCGGCAAAAAAACAGTCAGATTTGTTTTTTTTATAACGCGGATGTTAACTTGCGCTGGCACCAGGCACAGGAACCTCCCACGTTGAACGACGAGTCATTTCGAATCGCCGCCAATGCCGACGATATTCCGGTCGGCAAGACCCTGGCCCTCGATTTCGACGGCCAGCACGTACTGCTCTGCCATACCAAGGAAGGCTTCTTCGCGATTGAGAATCTCTGCAGTCACGGCCTCTCCCACCTCAGTGCCGGCAAGCTGCGCGGTTTTCGCATCATCTGCCCGCTGCACGGCGGTTCCTTCGACGTGCGCGACGGTTGTGCAAAGGGTAAACCTGCCACCGTCGACATCCGGACATATCCCGTGCGCGTGATCGACAAGCGCATCGAAGTAAAGCTCAGCTAGGCCGGCGCAATCACCGCGCGACCGTTGTTCAGCACCACGGTGTCCCTGGCCGGGACCCGGGCACGGAACGAAACCTCGTCGCCGTCCCGCCAGACTTCCGTGCGGATGGTTTCACCAGGAAACACCGGCGCGGAAAACCGCAGGCCGAAACTGCGCAATTGCGTTGCATCATTAACCTGCAGCGCCTTCAATACCGCACGGGCAGCGATGCCGTAACTCGCGAGCCCGTGGAGAATTGGCGCCGGGAAGCCGGCCTTCTCCGCGATCGTGGGGTCAGCGTGCAGTGGGTTGTAGTCGCCACTCAGTCGATACAGCAATGCCGCCTGCGCAGCCACCGGGATGTCCACCGTGGCCTCCGGCGGCCGCTCGGGTAAGGCATGGGGTTTAGCACCGGTCGCGACCGGCCCCCCGAACCCACCGTTGTTCCGGGCAAAGATCACTGCGGTCTGTGTCGACAAATGGTCTCCCGACACCTGGTCGAAAACCCGGCGCTCAACGTGAATCAACGCGCCGCGCCCTTCGCCCTTGTCGATAATTTCGGCCACCCGGTTCCGCGCCAGGATGGTGCCTTCGGGCGGCAAGGCCTGGTGAATTTCCAGGTGCTGTTCGCCGTGCAGCACCTTCAGGAAATCGATGCCGGTCTCGGGATCGCTCATCCAGGAACCGGGATGCCCGAGCACCACGGGCATGGTGGGAAAAGCCTGCAGCCCCCTCTCGTAGACGAAGCGTAACTCCTCGGGATCCGTGGGATTGAAGCCGAAGCCCAGGCCCAGCGCATAAAGCATCGTGTCGCGATCGGTATAGCTTTGCTTGACCTCGTCGAAAGGCCAGTTCAGAAGTCGCTCGTAGTCCAGCGCCATGACCGACAGCTACACGGGCTCCCAATTGAACACACTGGCCGTGACGTCGAGGGGATACATGGACGGGCCGAAGGCAGGGAACACGCGCTCGCACACGGATGCGGGCGTCCAGCCCTTCTCGGTGTGCGCCGCCCGTATCGGCCGCGGCTGGCTCATCAGGAAGATCTCGTTTTTCCGCACCGCGAAGATCTGCCCGGTCACGTTTTTCGCCGCATCGCTGAACAATGCGACGGCCAGCGGCGCGATTTTTTCCGGCGTCATCTGCTTGATCTTCTCGACCCGGGCCTGCTGCTCCGGCGTTTCCGTGGGCACCTTGCCGAACAGGCGGCTCCACGCGAAGGGCGAGATGCAGTTCGAGCGCACGTTATAGCGGGACATGTCCAGCGCGATGCTCTTGGACAGACCGACGATGCCCAGCTTCGCGGCCATGTAATTGGCCTGCCCGAGGTTGCCAATCAGGCCGGAAGTCGAGGTCATGTGCACGAGGCAGCCACTTTCCTGCTCGCGAAAGTGCGGCGCGCAGGCCCGGCTCATATTGAAGGAGCAATAAAAGAGAAAATAAAAACAATGG
>CAMYJV010000071.1:8115-23821 GCA_947258805.1 uncultured Gammaproteobacteria bacterium
AATCGTATCGCGCAGGATACCCGCGTTGTTCACGACCCCGTCGATGCGGCCGAAGTTGTCGATAGCCGACTGGATAATCGCGTGGGCGCTGTCCCATTCCGCGACGCTGTTGAAGTTGGCAACGGCCGTACCGCCCCGCGACTCGATTTCTCTGACCACCTCGTCGGCCGGTGTCGCGTCCTCACCCTCACCCTCGGCGCTGCCACCAATGTCGTTGACCACCACCTGCGCACCGTGGTCGGCCAGCATGATGGCAATGGCCCGGCCAATACCGCGCCCGCTTCCCGTGACAACAATGGCCTTGCCGTCCAGCATTTTGTCGCTGCTCATTCTTTTCCTTTGCTCCGGTTCAGCCTGCGGCCGGGGTTGTCACCCGGCACTGGCGGCGGGTGAAGTCATCTCTGCGGCCGGGATCGGGTTAAAGTAGTGGATGACGACGCTGCGTTTGGCAATTTTCCAGGTGCCGTCGCGGCGTTCGAAGTCGTCGGTGTAGGTTGCGCCGACCATCTGCACCACGTCGTCTTTCGTCGCACCCATGCAATCCACGTCGCAGACGCCCCGGGCGTGGTCGGTGTCGGCAAATTCCAGGCGCAGGTTGGTGGTCAGGTGATGGGTCTCTCGCCAGACCGGGTACAGCACCTCGTGCACCGCGCGGTGAATGCCCTCGTGACCTTCGAACACGCCAAAGGGCGGGCCGATATCCCACACCGCGTCCGCGTGCCAGATGCCGATGAAGCGATCCCAGTCGTGGCCGTCGAAGCCCTGGCAGTAATCGGTCACCAGGTCGCGCAGCGCCGCTCGGCTTTCCAGTTCGTCGATGCGCTGCACCAGCGCGTCGATCTGCGCCTGCTGGTCAGTCATGCGTCAGCACCGCCCGCAGCACCTACCGGTGTTTCGTCATGGGCCGCGTTGGCGGCGATATAACCGAAGGTCACCGCGTGCCCGAGGGTGTGGCCGGCGCCGTAGTAGGCCTCCCGCGACGGGCTGGCGATGCAGTTGCCCGCACCATACAGACCGGGAATCGGCTGGTCCTGCGTGTCCAGCACCCGCGCGCTGGCGTCAATAACCGGCCCGCCGCAGGTATCCAGCGCGCCGGCCGCCAGGATGATGGCGTAATAGGGCCCCTCGTCGCGCAGCGGATGCATCGTGATATTCGGCGCATCGTTCTGCGGCCAGTCGGTGTCGGCGCGCATGGGCGAGAACACCGGGTGCCACTCGGTGTCGTAGCCCGCCTCGCCCCGGTGGAAATCGTCATCCTGCCCGGCCTGCGCAAATTCGTTGAAGCGGCCGATGGTCGCCGCGAGGTTTTCGGCAAACGCCGGGTCGAGACTGAGCCCGCCCGTGTGCTCAGCGAACTCCGCCAACTGTGCTTCCAGCTTGCTCGCCAGGTCGGCAAGGCTATCGCCCACCAGGACCGGCGCGTCCGACGGTTTTGCCGGCAGCGGGTACACGCCGGCGTAGGCCTCGGCGGTGCGCTGGTCGTAGACCATGAACATCAGCTGGTTTGGAAACTCCGCGCGGGACGGGTTGTAGGTACCGTGAATCTCCGTGCGGTCGTTGTAGTTGCGATGTTCGTTCACCGCGCGCACGCCGTAGCGGTTCACCTGCAGCATGGAGTCGCCGGGCGGATAGAATACGCCTGCGCCCAGCACCGGGTTAATCAGCGCCTCGTCCAGCACCACCTGCGAGCGCCACGCGCAGCCGAGGTTGCCCAGCCGCGCCCCGGCCGCCCCGGCAATGTTGATGAAATCGCCTGTGGAATCGGGCTTCGCGCAGGCCCCGACCACCGGGTTGCGCTGGTACTTCGCCACGAACTCGGGATTGTGTACGTAGCCGCCCGTGCCGAAGATTACGGCCTTGCGGGCGCCGAAGGATACCGTCGCGCCGTTCACATCGGCCTCTATGCCCACCACGCGACCGTTGTCATTCAGCACGACGCGTGCGACCGGATGCCCGGTGTACACGGGAATGTCGCGCGCGTTGATTGCGGCGTGCAGCTGCTCCATCAGCAACGCGCCGAGGCCCATGTTGCCGTCGGCGTCCACCGGGCCCAGCGGCCGGCCCGTGGGCACTTTGTTTTCCGGCACGTTATCCAGGTAGTCGGTGGCCGGGCGGTCCAGCGCGAACATTCGCCATTCCGCCACGTTCAGCGCGTTCGCCTCCCGCAGCTGTTCCACTGCCGGCGACGCATTGTCGTAGAAAGCCTCCAGCAACGCATATTCGCCGGCACTGACACCGAGGGTCGAGCTGTCTGCGTTGTAGCGTTCCGGGTACGAAAACCTGGCCATGTAGCGCAGGCAGTCATCCCTGCGATCTGCGATACCTTTTTCACGCAGCGTGAAGTTGTCGGGTATCCAGAGTACGCCGGCGGATTTCGCGGCGGTGCCGCCCACGGTCGCGGCCTTCTCAACCATCAGCACCGAATCGCCGTTGTCATCCGCCACGACCGCAGCGGTGGCTGCTGCCGCACCGCTGCCAACCACAACGATGTCAGCCTCGTGATCCCATTGCCTGCCCGGAGCGGCCTGACAGGCACCCAGGGCGCCAGCGCCCAGCGTGGCTGCCGCGGCCCCCGCAAGTATCTCGCGTCGGGAAATCGCGTTCTTGGAATCGCTCATAGTGTGCGCAGGGTTGGAACCTGGAACCGCATCAAAGACATTCGCAGCGTCGCTCCGCCGAACATTCAGCGCTGGAGTTTGATGCCGGCTTCCTCACGATCCCAGCAGTCGGCCGTGATGCCCTCGTCCTTCAGCTTGAATTTCTCGACCCGCTCGCTGGGTGTCTTCGGCAAGGAGTCACGAATCGCGATGTAGCGAGGAATCGCGAAGTAGGCCAGGCGCGGCTCGCACCAGCGTATGAGCTCTTCTTCCGTCACCGACTGGCCGGGCTTCAACACCACGACGGCCTTCACTTCCTCTTCGCCCACGTCCGACGGTACGCCGACCACGCAGGATTCCAGCACGGCTTCGTTCGAACTGAGCACGCCTTCCACCTCGAATGACGAGATATTTTCGCCGCGGCGGCGGATTGCCTGTTTCTTGCGATCCACGAAGAAGAAATAACCGTCCTCGTCCATGCGGCCAAGGTCACCGGTGTGGATCCAGTTATTGGCAAATAAATCCAGCGTGGCTTCCGGCTGCTTGTAGTAACCGCTGGTACCGACCCACATGCGATCGGAGCGGCAAATGAACTCGCCGAGCTTGCCGGGTTCACACTCGTTATCGTCGTCGTCGACGATGCGTACATCCCAACCGGTGATCGGCTTGCCGCAGGCCCCGGCGCGCGGTTCGTCGTAAGGGCTGGCCAGGCAGACATAGCATTCCGTCATGCCGTAGACCTCCAGGATCTTGGTATTGAAACGCTCCTGGAAAGCATGCCACTCATCCTGAGGCGCCGCCGCCCCGACCATGAGCCGGATCGGATTGTCGGCGTCCTCCTCGCTGGGCTCCTGTTTCAGCAGGATGGGAATAATCCCGCCGATGTAATTGGCCTCGGTGCACTCCCAGCGGCGGCAATCGTCCCACAGCCGGCTGGCGGAAAAGCGATCTACGATCACTGCCTTCGCATCTGCAAGGATCGCCGGACCGATGGTGATGCCCTGGGCATTACCGTGAAAGAACGGCAGCCCGGTGTACAGCACATCGTCTTCCGTGTAGCGCGAGTACTTCACCGACTCGGCCCAGATCGCGTGCCAGTAGTAGTGGCTCATCTCGACGCCCTTCGACACCCCGGTGGTACCCGAGGTGTAGAGGATCGAGGCCATGTCACTGTAGTGAACCTGCGCGTCCGGCGTGTTACCCGACCGGTCGGTCAGCTCACCGTAAGTGAGCGTCTCGATGCCCTTCCATTTCGGCACCGCGGGCGCGTCGTCAGCGGTCTGAGTGAACGCCGTATGATTCAGCTTCTTCAGGTCGTCCGAGACTTCGTCCAGGCGATCCAGGTACTGGGTGTCGGCGACCATCGCCACGCAGTCGGACTGGTCGATCTGGTAGTGCAGACCCTTGCCCTTCAGTGCCACATTGATCGGCACCTCGACAGCCATGTTCCAGGAGGCCCACTTCTTAGCATGTTTTTCGAATTTATCGTCCCAGCGACCCATGGCCATAACCTCCGCGCGGCATTCAATCGTCCATCAGGTTTCTTCGACACTAACTCTGTTCAAGTTTCTATACCGTTAGCAACCGAGGAACACGGCACCCGCCTCACGAATGCCGTATCCAAATTGCTCTCTCTGCTTAGAACGTAAACGTCACCTCTGCGCCCCACGTGCGCGGTGCCCGTGGTGCCGCGTAGGTCCACAGGTTCGCGACGTCGAAGCCGATGCCGTAACCGTCTTCGTCGGTGAGGTTGCGCCCGTAAACGCTGAACTCCCAGCCTTCGTAGCCATAGTTGATAGAACCGTCGACCAGGTGCTGCGAATCGTTTGACGTCTGCGGCGAGTTCAACAGCGTGACCTCATGCTCGTCAATGAAGTGGTAACCGGCCCGGATCCAGCCGGTCCCCGGGCCCAGCTGCCGCTCGTACTGAGCGCTCAGGGATCCGGTCCACTCGGGCGCCCGCCGCAAGTCGAGGTTCGAGTTATCCGTTACCACACCGTCGCCGGTCAGGTCGGCGTCAAAGTCGTCGTACTCCGAGTCCAGGTAGCCGACATTGGCGCGGATCTCCAGGCCTTCGATGGGATAGGCGAGGGCCTCCAGCTCGACGCCCCACAACGTCGCCTCAGCGGCGTTGGCAATAACCGTCTGCTGCCCGGTACCACCTGCGCCAAGAGGCAGTGCCTCGCTGACCTCTTCCTGCTTGTCGTCGTAACTGCTGTAGAAGATGGTGCCGTTCAACACCAGCCGGCGGTCCCACCACTGCGTCTTGGCGCCGAGCTCGAAATTGTCCAGGGTCTCCGGATCGTAGGGCGTCACTGCCACGGCCACTTCGTCAGGCCGGCCGACAAAACCACCGCTGCGATAGCCCCGCGTGTAGCTCGCGTACGCCATCGCGTCTTCGTTGAAGGTGTAGCGCACCGCGACTTTCGGCGTGAACTCGTCCCAGTTCTCGTGCTGCGTCGAGATCGTGGGCACGCCCGTATGCCGGGAAGTCTTGTCATCAAACGTGTAGCGCAATCCCGCCGTCACTGTCCACTGGTCGTTGAACTCGTAGTCGCCCTCGAAGAACAGCGCGTAGGAGTCAGTGGTCTGTTTACTCTCCCGCGGTACGGTGACGACACCTGGCGCGACGAAGCCAAGGAAGCTCTCCAGCTGGACCTCGTACTCCGAGGTCCACAAGAACGTACCCACCGTGTACGTCAGCGGACTGTCCGGCGACGCGTTCGTCAGCCGCAGTTCCAGGCTGGTCTGGTCGTACTGCTCCGGCCGGTTGGTTTCGAACAGCAGGTCCGGCGTTGCGTCGAAGTCCTGGAACACGTTCTCGTTGATATTCCGGTAGCCGAAAATCGCATCGATATTGATTGCATCGGTCCAGTCGTACCGGGCCTCGAGTATGTAGGTATCAACTTCGAAGTCAGCGTCGTTGGCACCTTGCTGGGTAACCTTGTAACGATCGCCGCCAAGGGGGTCGTCTACACTTGGCGCACAGAAGTTGGCTATTGTGCCGTCGCAGAACAGCTGATTGGGCTGGCCGACATAGTTCAACGGCGGCGTATCCTGTTCCGTGCGCTCGATGTCGTAAGAAAACTCCAGCTCCAGGTCCTCAGCGGCCTGCCACAAGACGTTTGCACCCACCTGGTAGTACCGGCTCTCGCCATCTTTATTGCCGGTCACCAGGTTCTCCCAGTAACCCTCGTCCTGGTTCCGGTAAGCACCGAACACCTTGATGGCGACTTCTTCGTTGCCGAAATTGAAGATGCCGTCGGCATAGGTCGTGTCGTAGTCACCGGCGCCAACGCGGATCTTGCCGCCCCGCTCGCCCGTAGGCTTGGTCCGTGCCAGGTTAATGACACCGCCGATCGCGTTGCGGCCGAACAGCGTGCCCTGCGGGCCACGCAGCACTTCCATGCGCTCGACGTCGAAGGTTCTTAGTAATCCCCCCGACAACTTGCCGTGGTAAATACCGTCGATCACGGTCTGTACCGCCGGGTCGAAGTTCGACTCCACGTCGGCCACACCCACACCGCGGATGTACGCCGCCGCGACACCGCCGGGTCCCTGAGCCGTGTCGTCGATGACCAGGTTGGGTGACACGTCAACCAGGTCGCGGATGTCGGATACAAAGCGCCGCTCGATTTCCCCCTGGCTCACGGCACTCACCGACATCGCGACGTTCTGGATGTTTTCCTCGCGTTTACGCGCGGTGACCGTAATTTCTTCGAACCCCCCCGAGTCCTGCGCCAGCACCCCATCATTGGGCAAAACCAGCAGGGTCATCGCTGCAACCCCGAGAATTGATCCAGTCAGTCCGTTGCAAGTATTCATTGAGGGGCCCCCACAGCCATTAAGAATCACCGCGCCGGAACGCGTTTGTAGCGTGAAACAAACTTGAACTTTATTCAAATCTTTCACAGACTATGAGCCGTGTCAAGTTCCCGCGCGCGCGGCCATTCGTGCACCGCACAAAGGTTGCGCGCGCCCCACACTGGTGAATTAGCGGAGTTGCCGATGGCTGACATCGAAGTAGAAATCAAGGGTGAAGTCACGTGGGTTCGAATGAACCGGCCCGAACGCATGAATGCTTACGATGCTGCGATGGCCAAAGAGCTGATCGAAGCTATCGAAGGCGCGTCGGCCAGCGGCGTGATCGTACTGACGGGCACCGGCCGCGCCTTCTGCGCCGGCGGTTTCCTGGCCAACCTCAGCGACCCGGACCCGGCCGAGCTGCGCAGCATGTTCTACGGTTCCCTGAAGCTGATTGAAGCGATTCGCACAAGCCCGCGACCGGTGATCGCTGCGGTGAACGGCGCGGCGGCCGGCGGCGGCAACGAGCTGGTCGTGGCCTGCGACCTCGCGGTCGCCGCTGAAAAGGCCACCTTCGGGCAAACCGGAGTGCGCGTGGGCAGCGCGCCGGTGCTGGGCGGCACCAATTTTCTGACCATGAACGTCGGCGAGAAGCGCGGCAAGGAAATCGCGTTTATGTGCCGCCGCTACAAGGCGCAACAGGCGCTGGACATGGGCCTGATCAACGCCGTGGTGCCCGGTGATCAGCTCGAGGAAGAGGTCACAAAGTGGGCCGACGAGCTGCTCTACATGAGCCCGCGTTACCTCGAGATCGCGAAGATCAGCTCGAACCTCTGGTGGAACCAGGCCCGCGACAGCTACCTGAGCGGGCTCGGCATGCTGGTGCAGGCTATCGGCTCCCACGACATGATCGAGGGCGCCAGTGCGTTCATGGAGAAGCGCCGCCCGCAGTTCGAAGGCCGCACGCCCAAGTAACCCTGCAGCCATGAACTTCGACCTGGAGCCCCGCTACCTCGAAATCCAGGCCCGCGCGCGGGCACTGGCGCAGCAGGTGGAACCGGTTGCCGCCGAGGCGGACGAGTGCAACCAGGTGCACCCGGTGGTCCTCGAGGCCCTGCGGGACAGCGGCCTGAGCGCGCTGATGGTGCCCGCCGAGTTCGGCGGCGAGGACGAGCGGCCCGACCCGCTGGCCATCTGCATCGTGCGCGAAGCGCTGATGGCCACATCCGCACACCTGGACTCGCTGTTCGCCCTGCAGGGCATCGGCAGCTATGCGATTTCGGTGGGCGGCTCGCAGACGCAGCGTGAGGAGTGGCTGCCGCGCGTCGCGAAAGCCGAGGCCCTCGCGGCGCTGGGACTGACGGAACCGGACACCGGTTCGGACCTGAAGGCCATTGCCACACAAGTCAGCGAAAGCGGCGCTGGCCTGGTACTGCAAGGCGGAAAGTCCTGGATTTCCAACGGCGGCGCGGCAGCTTTCTACGTGGTGCTGGCGAAAGAGCCGAACGACAGTTTCTCGATGCTGCTCGTGCCCGCCGACGCGCCCGGCGTGTCCGTCACACCGACTGAACAGATCATTGCACCCCACGTGCTTGGTGAAGTGGCCTTCGACAACGTCCAGTTGCCGGCATCGGCCTGGCTCGGCGAGCGAGGCCGGGGCATGGACCTCGTGTTCGCAACGCTGGGGGTGTTCCGCGTTTCCGTGGCCGGCGCATCCGTGGGCCTGGCGCAGGCGGCTCTGGAAGTCGCTGTCCGCCACACGCGCACGCGCGAGGGTTTCGGCCGCCCGTTGGCAAAACTCGGGCCCGTTGCGCAGATGCTCGCCGACAGCTGGACCGAAATCGAGCAGGCACGATTATTGACGTACCGCGCGGCGTCCCTGGCCCGCAACGACCCGGCGGCCGCGCTGCACCACTCGTCCATGGCCAAGCTCGCGGCCAGCGAGATGGCCGGCCGCGTCGTGGATCGCTGCGTGCAGATGATGGGCCGCTTCGGCCTGATCCGTGATTCCAAGATCGAGCGGCTGTACCGCCAGGCCCGGCCGATGCGAATCTACGAAGGCGCGTCGGAAATCCTGCGCCTGGGGATAGCGCGCGAACTCACCAGGACAGTGCCATGATCGATCTCGAACTCGACGGCAAGGTGGCGATCGTGACGGGCGCGAGCCGCGGCCTCGGGCGTGCGGCCGCCGAGGCACTCGCCGCGCAGGGCGTGCACGTGCTGGCGGCAGCCCGTTCGGAGAAAGACCTGCAGGCACTCGCAAAGAGTGACTCGGAACATATACGCGCCCAGCCCTGTGACATGCAGGACATGGATGCGGTGGCCGCACTGCCGGACCACGCAGTCGCTGCCTTCGGCCGCCTGGACATCGTGGTGAACAACGCGGGCATCGCGCCGGCCGGAATGTTCCTGGAGCAGGACCCCGCCGTCTGGGACCAGGTGATGGCCGTGAACGTCACGGCCCCCGCCACGCTGGCGCGGGCCGCGGGCCAGATCCTGGTGGCTCAGGGCGCGGGCAAGATCATCAATATCGCATCTACGTCCGGCATCCTCGGCAAGGCCGCGCTGGTGGCCTACTCGTCCTCAAAGGGCGCGCTGCTGCAGTTCACCAAGGCGCTGGCCGCTGAATGGGGCAAGACCGGCGTGCAGGTCAACGCAATCGCGCCGGGCGCCTTCGAGACCGATGCGCAATCGGCCGTGCTCGAATCACCGGACATCCTGAAGCGCCGCCTCGGCAAGATCCCGGCGCGGCGCATGGGGCTGGCTGCAGAAATGGGCCCGCTGGTCTGTTATCTCGCATCGAAGCAGTCGGACTTTGTGACCGGCAGCGTGTTCGTGATCGACGGCGGGGAATCCAGCAAGCTCTGATGCCGGACCGAACGGACATCCGGGCAGACTTCTCCGGCGCAGCCACCGCACCCAGGGGCGAACAACGACGACGCCGGATTCTGCAGGCGCTGCACGACTGCGTCATTGAGAGCGGCTTCGCCAAGACCACGCTCGCCGATATCGCGCGGTCGGCAGACATGTCACCCAGTCACCTGCTCTACTACTTCGAGGGCAAGGACGCGATACTCGAGGAGTATTTCGACAGCGTGGCCGCGCGCATCCGCGAGCGCATCGAAGGCTTTCGCGACGAGCCCGTGAAGCGCCAGGTGGACCTGCTGGCCGACCTGTTCTTTGGCGGCAAGGGCATTACCCGTTCGGAAATCGGCTTCATGCTCGAATGCTTCGGCGCGGCCGTGCACGACAGCAAGCTGAGCGAATACAAGATGGATCTGGACCGGTACTGCAAGACCTACCTGCAGGGCCTGTTCCGGCAGGCGCCGAACCGCATCGCATCGGCGAATGACTGCGCCGAACTGGCCTACGCGATGCTGATCGGGCTGCGCACTGCAACCTATTTCGACCAGCGGCTGGCCCTGCCGCGGGCGCGGCGCCTGTTTCGCACCCAGGTGCGCAACCTGGCTCAGGGCGGCCGCGCAGCCTGAGGGCGCGCGATCCGCGCCTTGCATTAGGATAAGGTCCTATGAGTTCCCTCCTGACCCCAGAGCTGCTGGCGCACATCGGCAGGCAAGCATCGCCGCACCGGGAGCTGGTGACCCGCCGGGATATTCGCAAGTACGCCATCGCCACGGGCCAGCGGCTGCGCAAATACCTGGACGGCGACGAAGCGCCGCCGATGTTTCACGTGGCGCTGTTCTGGCCCGTCGTCGAGCGTGACCAGATCGCGCCGGACGGGGTCGCGATCGACAGCTTCCTGCCGGAGTTCCCGCTGAAACGGGCGATGGCCGGCGGCCTGAAGATCGAATACTCCCGCACGGCTGTTCCCGGTGACTGGCTCACGGCCACCCGGACCCTGACTGACATCTACGAAAAGCAGGGCCGCTCCGGACCGCTGATTTTTTACGAAGTGGTCATGCGCGTGACCAACGACGCGGGCGACGACGTGCTGACCGAGACCACGACCCGGATATTGCGATGAGCATCGGCAGCCCGAAAATCGGCGATCAGTTACCCGGCAGAGACGTGGAATGCGACGCCGTGCAGCTCTTCCAGTACAACGCAGCGTTGTGGAATGCCCATCGGATTCATTTCGATTACCCCTACGCCACCGAGGAAGAAGGCTATCCGGGCCTGGTGATCGCCGGGCCGCTGATGGGTGACTGGCTGAGCCAGTGTGTCGTTGAATGGCTGGGCGATGACGGTCGCCTGGCGTCCATCGAATATTCCAACCGGCAGGCCGCCTATGTCGGCGAGGTGCTGCACGTCGGCGGCACCGTGACCGCTGTTGACCCGACAACCCGTACCGTGAGCCTGGAGCTCTTCGTGCGCAACGACGCGGGCGAGACCATCACGCCGGGCGCCGCTGTCGTCGAGCTGGCGGCAGACTGAGTCATGACTTCTTTACGCGGCCAGGTCGCAATAGTCGGCGCCGCCGACACCAGGGTCGGCAAGGTACCGGAACTCAGTGCGACCCAGTTGTGTGTCGACGCGGCACTGCGGGCACTCGCCGATGCCGGCATTGCGAAGGACCAGGTCGACGGCCTGATCACCTGCAATTCCATGGCCGAGCCGCACATGTACCACGCGGAAATGATTGCCGAGTACCTGCAGATCTTCCCGCGCATGTGCATCACCGCAGCGGCGGGTGGCGGCACGGCTTTCGCGGTACTCCAGCACGCGGCGGCCGCGATCGTTACCGGCGTTTGCGAGACCGTGGTGATTTCCATGGCCGACAGCCTGCGCACCGGGCTGACCCGCGAGCAGGCGATGGTCATCCAGTCATCCGCGGGTCACAAGCAGTTCGAGACCCCGTTCGGCCCGACGGTGCCGGCCTTCTACGCGTTGATTGCCCAGGCGCATATGGCCGACTACGGCACCACGCCGGAACAGCTCGCCGCAGTGGCCGTGGCGTGCCGCAAGCATGCCGTCCGCAATCCCACGGCGCAGATGCAGGAACCGATCAGCGTGGCCGATGTGCTGGGGTCGCGGCTGATCGCGGACCCGCTGCACCTTCTCGACTGTTCGCTGGTCTCCGACGGCGGCTCGGCCATTGTGCTTACAAGCGCCAAGCGGGCGGCCGACTTCCCGCACGATCCGGTTTACCTGCTGGGCGTCGGTGAAGGACACGGCCACGAGCACATCAGCCAGGCGCGCAGCCTGACGACCTCGGCCGCCGTCGATTCCGGGCGCCGGGCCTACGAGATGGCCGGTGTCGGGCCTGGCGACATCGACGTGGCCGGCATCTACGACTGCTTCACGCCCGTCGTACTCGTGGAACTGGAAGACCTCGGTTTCTGCAAGAAGGGTGAAGGCGGTGCTTTCGTGGCCGACGGCGGAATCGACCCCGGCGGACCGCTGCCCACCAACACCCACGGCGGCCTGCTGTCTCACTGCCATCCCGGCAACCCGGGGTCGATGTATCACCTGACGGAATGCATCGCGCAACTACGCCGGCAGGCGGGCGACCGGCAGGTCGCCGATGCCGAAGTCGCCCTGGTGCACGCGCAGGGTGGCGTGATGTCCAGCCACTGCACTCTGATTCTCGGTCGCGAGGCCTGACATGAGCGCGCACGAAGGCAAATTCCTGCCCAGGCCGACGCCGGAGACCGCGCCCTTCTGGTCGGGCTGCCGCGAACACAAACTTCTCATCCAGCGCTGCACGGCCTGCGGTCATCACCAATTCTATCCGCGCATCCTGTGCACGGCGTGTGCGAGCGACCAGGTGGACTGGGTAGAGGCCGCCGGCCGCGGCAAGGTGAAGAGCTTCACGATCGTGCGCCGGCCGGTAACCGAAGCCTATGCAGACGACACCCCTTACGTGATTGCGCTAATCGAGCTGGATGAAGGCCCGACCCTGATGAGCAACGTGACTGGTTGCGACCCGGCAACGGTTCAGATCGGTATGCCGGTGGAAGTCGTCTTCGAAGCCTGGTCCGACGACATCACGATGCCGCTGTTCCGTCTCGCTCCCTGACCCTGTTAGCGCCGGCGGAGTTCACGTTTGCGCATGCCGTCCGGATCGATCACATCCCGGATCAAACGTACCTGTTCCTGAGTCGGCGGTCGGGTCTCTGGCACCTCAGCATCGGGCAGCAGTAATTCGAAGCCCGTGGCCGCCTGCACCTGTGCCACCGTCGTCCCCGGGTGCACGGACTTCAGTCGCATGCGCTTGCTGTCGGGGTGAAAGTCCATGACCGCGAGATTGCTCACCACGATCTGCGGCCCGCCGCCCAGGCCCAGCCGCTCACGGGCATCGCCGCCGTCCAGGTAACCAGCGCCGCTGATGAAATCCACCTTTTCCACGAGGCTGCGGGGCGAGTGATTCGGGTTCCAGTAGTAAAGCTGCTTGCCGATGGAACACAGGTCGGCGAGCCCGGCGGTGCCCGGCAGCCGCACCTTCGGCGCGTGGTAGTCGCTGCCGATGACCGAGTTGTTCGCATTTCCGTACTGGTCGAGCTGCGCGGCGCCCACGCAGAACTTCCCGATCCACCGGCCGTTCAACACGTAGGTCCAGAAGTCTCCGTACTGCTCCAGGTACATCACCGAGTCACGCCACAGCGGCGCTTCCAGGGTCGATGCGGGAATGCGCTTCGGCCTGGGCTCCAGTCCCACCGAACTCGCGAGCCACACCATTTCCGGCGCGTGCGTGGCCCGCGCCAGCATGAAGGCGGCCACCGGGATGAACGATGCCATACCGTTGCAGGCCTGGTCGCCGTCCTGGAATTGTTCGGCCAGCACGGTGACCATCAGTTCGTCAACTGAGTAGTTTGTTGACGGCGAGCTGTTGCGCCAGTCGGTGCTCAACCGCCTTCCTCCCAGTTCGCGATGCGTTGCAGGGCGGCCGCCCCGCCCGCCGTTTCCAGGTATTCCTGCTGGTTCGCCGGGCGGAGAACGTGGCGGTCGATGAAGTCTTTGGCCTGGGCGTCATCCCTGGCGACTTCGGTCCAGCGTCGGTGAAACACGGCGTCGTAAGCGTAGCTCGGAAAGAACGACGTGGGATGCGCGCCGTACGGCACTTCGACCACCGCGTCGACGATGAAGCCGGGCAGGATCGTGCGATCCGGATTCCGCCGAAGCACGTCGGTGTCGACGATTTCTTCAACGGTCACAAGCACCCGCCGGGCGGCTTTCGGCATGATTGCGATGTCCGGCCAGATGGCAGTTGGCTCGTACTGGATATTGCCAAAGCGGTCGGCCCGGTGCGCATGCACCAGCGCCACGTCCGGCACCAGCGCGCGACAGGCCAGCACCGCATCGCCGCCGAAAGGATCTTCGATGAGCTGCAGATTGTCCGGATTCAGCGCGATCAGGTCCGTGCCGATGGCACCGCGCGTCGTCAGGAAGGGCAGGTTGCGGGCGCCGGCGCCGAGCCTCGCGTTCAGCAACGACTCGGACAATTCCTCGACCCGGATCCGGCCGCCCTCGACGGCCCGGCGATACTGCTGGCAGAGACCGAACTGCTCCATCGTCACCGCGGCGCCGACCAGCCGATCAATCACGCCGGCGGTCGCAAGCCAGTCCACTGCCATGCCGCCCACCAGCACCACCAGCCCAAGGCCACTCTTTTTCTGCCGGATCAATTCTCGCACCAGGGCCATCGGTGCGGCCTGCGTGGCCATGTTCTGCAGCGCGACCACATCACCGTCTTTGACCATGGCAACGGCCTGCCTGAGGGTCGTGACCTTGTCTTTCATCGCACCATGAAGGACCCGTTCTGGGGCAGCAGCGCACCGCCGTCAACGACAATGGTCTGCCCGGTCACGTAGGCGGCATCCTCACTCGCGAGATACAACATCGCCTTGGCGATTTCGTCGGGCTCGCCCCAGCGTTTCAGCGGCACGTACTGGGCCATCAGGTCCCGTCGGCGTTCCGACAGCGCTTTCTCTGTGCCTTCGGTCAGAACCAGGCCCGGCTCCACACCGTTCACGGTAATCTTGTGCGGGGCCAGCTCGAAGGCCGCCGCGCGGATGAAGCCGTTGATCCCGCCCTTCGACGCCGCGTAGTGAGAAGAACCCGGCACTGCGGTGTGGTTGCCCTGCACGGACGACGTGAACAGGATCCGCCCGCCCTGCTGCGCTTTCATGCTGGGAACGCAGGCCCGAGTCAAACGAAAGGCGCCAGTAAGATTCACGTCGATGACCTGCTGCCACGCGCTGTCGTCCATGCCTTCCAGCGGGTTGTAGGGGAATATGCCCGCGTTGTGGACCAGGATGTCGATGTGACCAAAGGCTTCGACACTCGAATCTACCAGCGCCTGCACGCCGTCCGCGGTGCCGATATCCGCTGTAATGCCGTGCGCCACGCCACCGGCTTTCTCGATGGCCGCAACAACTGCATTGACGTGTTCGTGTGTGCGGGCGTTGACGATCACCCGGGCGCCTTCCTGCGCAAACAGCCTGGCCACCGATTCGCCAATGCCACGACCGGCGCCGGTCACGACCGAAACTTTGCCGGCCAGACGCCCGTTGTTGTTTTTGTTCATACCGCTATACCTGCCAGCATCGCCTCTGGTTTACGCTATCCCCCATGATTAATCAAACCAGCGCGGCAGCGACGGAGACCGCCATCGATCCGGAGTTCGCCATCTGCGATCCGCACCATCACCTGTGGGACTACCCTGACAGTCGCTACCTGGTCGACGAGTTCCTGGGCGACCTTGCAGGCGGCCACCGCGTCGACTGCACCGTGCACGTGGAGTGCCGGCACGGCTGGCGCACGGACGGACCGGAAAGCCTGCGCCCCGTCGGTGAAACGGAGTACGTAGCGGAACTGACCGCGGCCAACCAGGGCGATGACGGCACCCGGGTAGCCGCAGGCATCGTGGCATTTGCAGACCTCACCCTGGGCGCAGACGTGCGCGCCGTGCTGCAGGCTCAACTCGCGGCCAGCGACCGGGTGCGCGGCATTCGCTACCTCAGCGCGTGGGATGCCAGCGACAAGGTACACAACTCACAGACGAAGCCGACGCAACACCTGCTGCTCGACGTCGATTTCCAGGCCGGTTTCGCCGAGCTGCGGGAACTCGGCCTGGTGTTCGATGCCTGGGTCTACCATCCGCAGATTCCGGACGTCACGCTGCTTGCCAGGGCTTTCCCGGAGCAGACCATCGTGTTGAATCACGTGGGCGGACCGTTGGGCATCGGGCCCTACAAAGACCGACGCAGTGAAGTGTTCGAGGTTTGGCGGCCAGCTATCGAGGAACTGGCGACTTGTCCGAACGTCCAGGTGAAGCTCGGCGGGCTGGCGATGTCCGTGGCCGGCTTCGGATGGCACAAATGCGAGGTACCGCCGACTTCGGC
>CAMYJV010000072.1:0-3678 GCA_947258805.1 uncultured Gammaproteobacteria bacterium
GCAGGACATACTGAACGGCGCCACCGCAGCGCTGACCCAGCGGTTCCTGCAGGGGGAAGCGGCCGGGCAGCTGATGCGGGACCGCGCGCGCCTGATGGACGGCATCGTAATGACGGCCTGGACCGGCACCGCCGCTGAGGGCATGCCCGGCGTCGCGCTGGTGGCAGTGGGGGGCTACGGGCGCGGAGAATTGCATCCGGCCTCCGACGTCGATCTGCTGGTGCTGCTGGACGGCTGCACCCACGAGCAGGCCAGCGACAACCTGGCGCGCTTCCTGACCCTGTTGTGGGACCTGGGCCTGGATCTTGGTCACAGCGCGCGCAGCGTGGCCGAATGCGAGGCGGAATGCCGGCGGGATCTCGGCGTAGCGACAACCCTGATGGAATCAAGGTTGCTGCTGGGACCCGAAACGCTGTTCAGCCGCATGGTCGAAGCCGTGGGGCCTGAATCCCTGTGGGCGGCGCCCGAGTTTCTGCAAGGCAAGCTGCGGGAACAGGCGGCCCGCCATGCCCAGTACGATGACACCGCTCACAACCTGGAACCTAACGTCAAAAATGGCCCCGGCGGCCTGCGCGACATCCAGAACATTGTCTGGGTGGGCAGGCGCCACTGCGGCGCCAGGGACCTGGCCGGCCTGCATCAGCGCGGTTTTCTCACGGGCACGCAGCTGCGCCTGCTCGAAGAGGGTCAGGAGTTTCTGTGGCGGGTTCGCTTCGCCCTGCATTGCCTGACTGGCCGTCGGGAAGATCGCCTGCTCTTCGACCACCAGGGGCGGCTGGCAACGCTCTTCGGCTATGAAGATGCGTCTTACATGCTCGCCGTGGAACAGCTGATGCAGCGGTTCTATCGGACCGTGATCGAGATCAGCCGCCTGAACGAAATGGCGCTGCAGATTTTTCAGGAAAACATCCTGATGGATCCGCAGGCGCCTCCGCAGCAGCTGAACGAGCGCTTCGAACTCAGGAACGGTTTTCTGCAGGTCACTGATGAGGCCGTGTTCCGCGACTACCCATCTGCGCTGCTGGAAGTCTTTCTGCTGCTTCAGTCACAACCGTACATCCGCGGGGTGGGCGCTGCCACGATCACCCTGATCCGCCAGTATCTTTATCTGATCGACGATGAATTCCGCCAGGATCCCCGCAATCATCGTTTGTTCCTGGACATCATCCGCGCACCGCACGGCGTCACGCACGAGCTGCGGCGCATGAACCGCTACGGCGTGCTCGGGCAGTACATACCTGCTTTCGGTCGCATCGTCGGCAGAATGCAATACGATCTTTTTCACGCCTACACGGTAGACGCTCACACCCTGTTCGTGGTCAGCAACCTGCGGCGTTTCGCCCTGCCCCAGTTCGACAACGAATTTCCGCGCTGCTCGGAACTCATGCAGACGCTGCCGAACCAGGAGCTCGTTTATCTAGCCGCGCTGTTCCACGACATCGCCAAGGGCCGCGGCGGTGATCATTCAGAACTGGGCGCCATCGATGCCGAAACTTTCTGCCTGGAACATGGCCTCAGCCGCTATGACGCGCGCCTGGTAGCGTGGCTGGTTCGTCACCACCTGTCCCTGTCGCTGACCGCACAGAAGAAGGATTTGAGTGACCCCGAGGTGATTCGCGACTTCGCCAAGATGCTGGGCGACGAACAGCACCTGAATTGCCTCTACCTGCTGACCGTTGCTGACGTCCGCGGCACCAATCCGAAGCTGTGGAATTCCTGGCGCGCCCAGCTGTTTGAAGAGCTGCAGGCGCTCACGCGGCAGGCGCTCCGGCGCGGCCTCGAAAACCCCATCGACAAAGATGAACTGCTGCAGGCTCGACGCGAGGCGGCACGTGCCCGGCTGTCTGCTGCGGGCATGGACGACGGCAGCATCACCGAGACCTGGCGGGCGTTCAGTGACGATTACTTTCTGCGTTGCGACCCGGAGGAAATCGTAGCCCACACGCAAATGCTGGCAGACCCAGCCAACGTGGGCCGCAACGTGCTGGTTAATCTGCGCCCGCAACTCACCGGCGGCGGCAATGCGGTGTTCCTGTTCACACCGCAAAAGACTTATACATTCGCAATTGCAACAGCGGTATTCGACGAAATGGGCCTCAGTGTCACCGATGCCCGCATTATCCCCTTACCTCACGAACAGAGCCTGTCTACCTACGTAGCACTGGAAGCGGACGGCGGTCCCATCGTCGATCCGGAAAGAATGCAACAGCTGATGCGCCGGCTGGAGTCAGAGCTCAAGAACGGTGGCGACTCTTCTCCTGCGGTGCGCCGGCGGGCACCGCGGCAAATCCGCATGTTCCCGACCCAGCCCGTGGTCTCGTTCGCAACGGACCAGCGCAACGGACGCACGGTGATAGAACTGGTTGCGGCAGACCATCCGGGATTGCTGAGCATGGTCGGGAACGTATTCCGGGACTATGGGACCAAGATTCAGACCGCGAAGATCGCGACAGTCGGCGAGCGGGCCGAAGACGTGTTCTATGTGACCAACGCCGAGCATCAGCCCATGTCGAAAACAGCGTGCGACGAGTTGCAGGCGGCGCTGATCAGCGCGCTGTCGACACAAGACTGAACAACCACCCTGACGGAAGAATCATGAAAGACTTGCAGCAGATCATCGAGGCCGCATTCGAAAAGCGACAGGACCTGGACCTGAGCGCAGCAACACCGGAATTGCGCGATGCCGTGCAAGCGGCCGTGGGCTTGCTCGACTCAGGTGAAGCGCGTGTCGCAGAATCCCGGGACGGTGAGTGGGTCGTCAACCAGTGGCTGAAGAAAGCCGTGCTGCTGTCTTTCGGCATTGAACCCAACATACCTGTGGAGGCGGGTTTCACGAACTTCTACGACAAAGTGCCGCTGAAGTATGCCGGCATGGACGAAGCCGGTTTCGCTGCCGGCGGCGCGCGTGTGGTTCCCCACGCCCTGGTCAGGCGTGGCGCCTACATTGGCAAGGGGGTGGTACTGATGCCGTCCTATGTGAACATCGGCGCCTATGTGGGCGACGGCACGATGGTGGATACCTGGGCCACCGTGGGTAGCTGCGCGCAGATCGGCCGCAATGTGCACCTGTCCGGCGGTGCCGGAATCGGCGGCGTTCTGGAACCCTTGCAGGCCAATCCGACGATTATCGAAGACGACTGCTTCATTGGCGCGCGCTCGGAAATCGTCGAGGGCGTAATCGTCGAACGCGGCGCCGTGGTATCCATGGGCGTCTTCATCGGCCAGAGCACCCGCATCTACGACCGGGAGCGTGATGAAGTTAGCTATGGCCGCGTACCCGCCGGGGCAGTGGTCGTGCCCGGCACGCTGCCGTCGAAGACCGGCCACTGTGATCTTTACTGTGCGGTGATCGTCAAGCGTGTCGACGCGAAGACCCGCGGCAAGGTCGGCATCAACGAACTGCTGCGCATGGACTAGTGACGCTACGCATGAGCGACACCCTTGAATTCACCCGGGAACTGATCCGGCGGCCGTCAGTGACGCCAGAGGATGCCGGCTGCCAGGCGCTGATGGCAGAGCGCCTGGAACGCGCCGGTTTCCGGATCGAGCCCATGCCCTTCGGCGAAGTCACCAACTTCTGGGCACGCCGCGGCAGCGAGTCGCCGGTGCTTTGCTTTGCCGGCCATACGGACGTGGTGCCGGCGGGCCCCCTCGACGAGTGGGATCGTGATCCCTTCG